>CAIRFY010000591.1 GCA_903877945.1 uncultured Oscillochloris sp.
CCCTTGGCGTAGCTGAAGTAGGGGATGACGGCCGTGACCGAGGCGGCGCTCGCTCGGCTGAGGGCATCGATCCAGAAGAGCAACTCCATAAAGCTATCGTTGGTGGGGAAGACGGTACTCTGGACAACAAACGCCTCGCGACCGCGCACGTTCTCAAGTACGCGCACGAAGGTGTTCCCCTCAGAGAAGATCTTCGTCTCGCTCTTGCCCGGCAACGTGTTGAGGTTAGCACAAATACGTTCAGTCAGGCCACGGCTGCTACTGCCGGAAAAAATGACGACATCCTCGAATCCCATAGCGATCCTCCGGGTCGGACGGTTCCCCGGCGGCTAGTATAGCACGGTGGCAGGTGGAAGGAATCAGGAGAGGTGGAGACAGGGCTACGTCAAAGTTGCCCGCCGACCCTCACCCCCTGCCCCTCTCCCTCATGGGGCGAGGGGAGATTCCGCACCAGGACACGTCCGCCCCCCCTCTCCCGCTCAGGGAGAGGGGGCTGGGGGTGAGGGCTGAGCGGCGATCACACGACGTTGAGGTCGCCCCTACGAATTTCCTGCGCCGAGCAGATCGATCAACGCACCGATCAGATGACCGGCCTGAGCCGGGTGGCGCATGGGATGATCGATCCTGATAACATAGCGGTTCTGCCGACCGACCCGCACACCCACAATGTAGCCGCTCTCCTCCAGGTCACGGATCAGCCGTTGCACCGCACGCTCGGTGATTCCTACCACCTCGGCGATCTCTTTGGCCGTCATGTGCTGGCTGCGGGCGATGCAAAGCAACACCTGCGCGTGGTTGGTCAGAAAGGTCCACGTGTGCATAGCTCGGACTCCGCAGGTCGTGCGCGGGGATTGCCTCTACAACTTCTGCGTATCGATCCAGAGCTGCGGCAGGCGCGCAAGCTTCTCGCGCAGGGTCAAGTAGGCGCGTTTGGTGTGTGAATCGTAGTCGTTCGCAACCAGCTTATCGAGGATACCGGCGTAGATCCGTGCCGCCGCCGCCACGGCGAGTCGGCTATCCGGTGCGAGCAGGCTGATCCCAGGCCAGCTCTCGGCGTAGAGCCGGTAGGTTCGGTCAACCTCAAAGCGCATCAGGCTGCAGAACCGCTCGTCGTATACGCCCGTGAGAATATCCTCCGCCGTCAGGCCGAATCGCTCCAGATCCTCCTGGGGCAGATAGACCCGCCCGCGCTTAGCGTCCTCGCCAACATCGCGCAAGATATTCGTCATCTGGAGGGCCACGCCGAGCTTGATCGCGTAGGGCGTGGCCCCAGGGGCCGCGCCGGTGACGCCCATGCTCAGCAGGCCCACCACCGACGCCACGCGGTAGCAGTAGAGCCAGAGGTCGGCGAAGGTGGCGTAGCGATGGATCGACAGATCCATCGCCATTCCGGCCAGCAGTTCATCAACCAGCGTGGGCGACAGATTGTAGCTTGTGCGCGTATCGTGCCAGGCCAGCAGCACTGGGTTATCGGACGCAGGGTGTTCAGCGCGGGCCTGCTGCACCCACTCAGCCAGGGCGCGGGCCGGGTCGCCGGTGGCATGATCCACCGTATCATCGGTAACCCGGCAGAAGGCATAGAAGGCGTGTACTGCCCTGCGCTTCTCGACGGGCAAGAACTGGGTGCTGAAGAAAAAGCTTTTTGAGTGCTGGCGGATCATCCGCTCGCAGTAGCGGTACGCCTCCGCGACGCGCTGCGGAGGGTGGGGCGGTCGATCATCTGGCCCAGGCTGCGGCGGCAACTCGGTCAGGTGAAACAGCAGCGCCAGTTGCTCCTCGGCGGGAAGCGGCTGCGGTATTGCGGTTACGCCGACACTCAAGGCCAGCGATGAGAGAGATTGCAGCGCCACACGGCTCTCCTTCCGCGTCACTATCGGCACATCCCTAGCGTCCGCTGAGAATATCGGCCACGGTGTCCACCACCTCCTGGGCGTTTTTGCCGAGGAAGGTGCCGGGCATGCGTTGGACGAGCAACGGATTCACATTAAACGCACGACCGCCAAAGCCGAACGCCGGGAAGGGCGGCGACATCGCCTGAATAGCTTTCCCAACCTCAAACAACTGGGCTGCCGTTTCGGTGGTGGAGGCGGCCATACAGACAATATCGGGCTGAATCTGCCGCACGGCGTCGAGCAGATCGCGTAGCGGCACCTCGGAGCCAAGGTAGACCACTTGCCAACCGTGGCGTACCAGGAAGACCGCGATCATCAGGGCACCAAGATCGTGCTGTTCGCTGGGCGCGCAGCCAATCATCACCAGTCCGCGCCCGTCGGTGATATTGTAGGTGTTGAAAAGTCCCGAGAGCTTGCGCCGGATGAACTGCGTGGCGAAATGCTCGACGGTGACGCTGAGTTTACCGGCATGCCACTGCTCGCCGATCTCGATCATCGTCGGCTGAACCAGTTTGAGGAAGACATCCTCAAGCGGGTAGATCGCAAACGCCTCACCAAGAATCTGCTCTGCGCGGGTTGCGTCAAAGTCGATCAGGGCGGCAAACAGGCGGCTGTTCAGCCGATCCCAGGTGTGCGGCTCGGTATCAACCGCCGTGTTCAGCCAGCCCAGGTTCGACTCGGTACCATCGGTCATCAGCGCGATGGCCTGGCTGATCGTCAGCCCCTCGGCGGTCCGGTCACGCAGCCAACGGATCGTCGCGATGTCGCGCTCTGAGTAGAGGCGGTGCCCACCTTCGGTTCGCTGTGGGCGTGGCACCCCGTAGCGGCGCTCCCAAGCGCGAAAGGTGTCGGCGGGAACGCCCGTCTCTTGAGCCACCGCCTTTGTGTTGTAGCGCGGCTTATCAGAGAACTGTGATAAAAAGTGCTGCTGTGCCATGCCCGCCCGCCTTCCCCGCGTCTCGTTGTACCCACACTATTGTCGTAGAATGAACCGTGATCGTCACGTATGCGGTGGTGTACATAGACGATCATATGACCGCTATCATGCACAAAAGCATGCTACAATTGCCCCAGTATTGTAGCATATTGCACAAACCGTGTCAACGTAATGCACAAGAAAACCTTGCGTATCGAAATGCGCTAAACGCCGTCTGATCGGCACCCATCACGCCTATGCGCGCACTTATTACGGGTATCAACGGCTTTGTTGGCAGTTACCTGGCCGAGTACTTGCTCCAGCAGGGCGATTATGAGATTTGGGGTCTGTCACGATCATCAGGGATTGATCTGATCCACCTTCGCGAGCAGATCACGTTGGTGCAGGCCGATCTCTCCGACCCCGAGTCCACAGCGCAGGCGATTATCACTGCGCAGCCCGATGTGATTTTCCACCTTGCAGGGCAGCCCTTTGTACCCGAGTCATTCCGCGACCCGGCGGCCACACTCGCGGCGAATACGCTGGGTGCCTTGCACATCTTCCTGGCTCTAATCACGCACGGCATACCGGCGCGGGTGCTGGTGGTTGGTACGAACGAGGAGTATGGCAAGATCCTGCCCGAAGATCTGCCGATTACCGAGTTGGCCCCGCTTCGCCCGACCAGTCCCTACGGGGTGAGCAAAGTGGCGCAGGGGATGCTCGGCCTCCAGTATCACCTCAGCCACGGCCTTGACATTGTGCGCGTGCGGCCATTTACCCATATTGGCCCACGTCAGAACGAGCGTTTCGTTACGGCGGCGTTTGCCCGCCAGGTCGCCCGCATTGAGCGTGGACTCCAGCCCCCGGTAATGCAGGTGGGCAACCTCAGCGCCTGCCGCGACTTCACTGATGTCCGCGATATTGTGCGCGCCTACGCTCTGCTGATGCGACACGGCATTGCAGGTGAGGTCTATAATGTGGGCACGGGCGTTGCTGTGATGATCCGTGATATGCTCACCATGGTGCTCGCCGAGAGTACGACGCCGATTGAGGTGCAGTCTAACGCCAACCTGATGCGCCCCATCGACATACCGCTCATCACCTGCGATGCGCGCAAGCTGCGCGATTGTACCGGCTGGGTGCCATCTATCACGGTTCGCCAGACAATGAGCGACATCCTCGCCTACTGGCGGGATGCCGTTCGCAGTGAGGTATAGCAATCCTAAACTGGTTATGAAAAGGAGTCGAGCCTTTAGGCGGCCTTATCCGGCTACAGCCTTGACTCCACACAACAACCCCAAGAGGATTGCTATAAGTCTCCAATAGTGGGGGTAAATCTCCAGATCTACGTTTTTATTGAGTATGGGCGGTTGCGCCCCCTAATTCTCAACAAAAAAAAGCATGAGGGCGGCAACGCCGCCTCCATACTCCCACCGGGAGGTGGGTTCTAACGGCAAACCTGTCATCATCCTAACCAAGTGAGGGAGTCCCCAATGAAAGCCGTGATCCTCGTCGGTGGCCTTGGCACACGCCTCCGTCCGCTCACCTGCAACACCCCCAAGCCGATGATTCCCTTGGTGAACCAGCCATTTATCGAGTCGATGCTCATCCGTCTGCGTGACCAAGGCATCGACGAGGTTGTCCTCGCTGTTCAATACCTCGCTGACCGCTTCCACACCGCCCTTGGCGATGGCTCGCGCCTGAATATGAAACTGCACATCATCAAGGAGGACGAGCCGCGTGGCACCGCCGGTGCGGTGAAGAATGTCGAACACCTGCTCGACGATACCACCTTTGTCTTCAACGGCGATGTGATGACCGACCTTGATCTCCAAGCGATGCTGGCCTACCACCGCGAAAAGCAGAGCAAGGTGACGATCTCGCTCACCCCGGTGGATGATCCCACCCAGTTTGGTCTTGTGGAGATGCATAAGGACAACCGGGTCCATCGCTTTCTGGAGAAGCCGCGTGCCGAGGACATCACCACTAACCTGATCAATGCGGGTACCTACATTATCGAGCCGGAGGTTCTGCGCTATGTGCCGCCGTCCCAGTTCTATATGTTCGAGCGCGGCCTCTTCCCGGTGATGCTCCAGACGGGCGATCCGATGTTTGGCTTTCCCTCGCGGGCCTACTGGACAGACATTGGTAAGCCGCAAACCTACCTCGATGTCCATCACGATATTCTGATCGGCAAGGTTCGCTATAACTTCCGTGGCCAACAGATCGCCGACCGAGTCTGGCTGGAGGGTGACGCCGACATCCACTCGTCGGCCCAGGTGGTTGGCCCGGTGGTGATCGGGCGCGGGGTGAAGATCGGGCGCGGGGCGCGGGTGATCGGCCCGACTGTGCTGGGCGACGGCTGCCAGATCGGCGCGGATGCGGCCCTTGAGGGGGTGGTACTCTGGGACGGAAACGAGATTGGCGAGGGGGCGACGCTGCGGAACTGTGTGCTTGGTCGCAATAACCGGATTGGTGCAAAGACGATGATTACCGACGGGTCGATCATCGGCGATGATTGCAGCCTGGGGCCGGAGAATCGCCTAGAGCACGGCATCCGCATCTGGCCCGGCACGAGCTTGGGCGAGCGGGCGATTTCATTTTGATCACGCCCCTACTTTTTGTTAGCCTGTTCAATCTTCTCAAGGACGCGCCGGTCGGCCTCGGCGACGGTCTTGGGTGGGGGTGTATCCTTCGTGGGGGTGAGAGGCGGCGGCGTCTTGGCAGGGGGAGGTGTATATCTCGTTGCCGTCGTCGCCCCACTGTCTATCGGTCGGTTGAGGATGCGTGAAAGACGCAGGGTGCCGCGCAAGAGGACAAAAAGCGTGGTCGTCAGTACCATCGCAAGTATAAACCAGGGCAGCCATGCGTCGAACAGACTCGCCAGGGGCGATGCCGCGATCATGTCGGATGCCTCGCCATTCGGCCAGTTCTCGTTCGCATAGCGCAGCAGGTAACTGACAATCAGCGCACCATTGAGGGCACCGACAAGGGGGCCGAGGGCGCGTTCGCGCACGCCTAGCCCCTTCGCCTTCGGGTCACGCGGCGGGAGCAGCAGGCTGCCGCCGTAGCCCACCAGCAGCGCCACCAGCAGAAAGATCGCCGCCGTAAGCAAGAAGGTGGGCCACGCTGGTTGCTCCATCTGGGTGCGTAGCCACACTGACCAGCGGGCCTGCCAGAGATTGATCAGCACCGCACCGAGCAACGTGCCTGCTACTGCGATGAGTCCACGGCGCACCCCGCGAAAGAACCCATAGAACCCTAGCACGCCCATCGTTGCTGCTGTCAGTATCGTCAGTATCATGACCAAATCCCTCCGTCGCCAGATCGTACTACCGATTGTAGCATATCTATCCCGTCCAGAAACATCGTGCCAAAGCATGTTATAATAAACCCCGTCAAACAGACGTGTTCTCGCAACGGTGACAAGACCGCTGGCGTGCGCTACATATCGCCAAACGGGAGCATCGTTGCCCCGCCCGCAGATGTTTGCGAGCATTTTGCGTATCCAGTCTAAGGAGGCACGACTCATGGTTCGCGTCGCTATCAATGGTTTCGGCCGGATCGGTCGACAGAGTTTCAAGGCTATGCTCGAGTACCATCCTGATGAGTTCGAAATTGTCGCTATCAACGATCTGACCGACAATGAGACCCTGGCACACCTGCTTCGCTATGACTCGACCTACGGCCCTTTCGATGGTGAAGTGAGCGTTACCAGCGACAAGATCATTGTCGACTACGATGACGTGCATTATGAGATCGCGGCCCTTGCGGAGCGCGACCCCACGGCTCTGCCCTGGGGCAAGATGGGCGTCGATATTGTGATCGAGTCCACCGGTCGTTTCACCGATGCCGAGAAGGCCAAGGCTCACTTGACGGCGGGAGCCAAGAAGGTGATCATCTCTGCTCCGGCAAAGGGCGAAGATCTGACCATCTGCCTCGGCGTAAACGAGACGAAGTACGATCACGAGAAGCACCACATCCTCTCGAACGCCTCGTGTACCACCAACTGTCTGGCCCCCGTGGCGAAGGTACTCAACGACAAGTTCGGCATCCAGCGCGGTCTGATGACGACGATCCACGCCTACACGATGGATCAGAACCTTCAGGACAACGTCCACAGTGATCTGCGCCGTGCCCGCGCCGCTGCGCTCAACATCGTTCCCACCACCACCGGTGCCGCCAGGGCCGTCGCCCTGGTGATCCCGGAACTGAAGGGCAAGTTCCACGGCTACGCCGTGCGCGTGCCTACTCCCACCGTCTCGTTGGTGGACTTCTCGGTGCTGCTTGGTCGTGCCACCAGCGTCGAGGAGATCAACCAGGTGTTCGTTGAGGCCAGCGAGAGCGAGGAGCTTGAGGGTATCCTCGGCGTCAGCACCGCTGAACTGGTCAGCAGCGACTTTATCGGTAGCACCTACAGCAGCATTGTCGATCTGCCGCTGACCATCGCAATGGGCGACGATTTCTTCAAGGTCGTCTCCTGGTACGACAACGAGTGGGGCTACTCGGTGCGTGTCTCCGACCTCACCGCCTACATCGCCGATCACTTCGCGTAGATCAGCCCTCGGACAACACAGCGGGCGTCCAGCGACAGTGTCGCCGGGCGCCCGTTCTTCGTTCTTAAAATCCGCTATCGGGTATGGCGGGGAACGAAATATGCCCCGGTGCGCGGGGCACGTACATCCGAGAGTGGCTCAATCGACTCCATCAGAGCGACCTCGCTGGTGCAACAGGGGCAGGTGGCAAGATGATGGGCTACGATTGTGCGTTGGTATGGGTCGAGCAGGCCCTGACAATAATCCACGAGCAGGTCTGTGGTGGGGCAGAAGAGTCGGTAGAACTGGCGGCGCAGACGTGTCTGTAGCTGGCGCATCTGCCGGACTCGGGTGGCGCAGTGCGGGCACATCTGGAGATGGGCGCGGGTTGGCTCATCGATCTCACCATCGGCGGCGGCAACAACCGCAACACCGCTGAGCCCAGGTGCCGCCACACATCCTTCATCCCAGCCCTGATCAATTGTCATACCATGTCGCTCCTGATGCTACCGTGGGCAGATCTCCCTGCCGTATAGTAAGAAACGCAGCCCTCTACAGATTTTACAGAGTGCGTATCTTTGGGTATGGTTCAATCGGGCTTTAGGCATGTTTCAAATCAGCGTGACAGTTCAGCGACGAAACGATGACGCGGTGAGGCGATCCGTATCGCCTCATCGCCTCGTCGCAAGACGGTCACGCTGAATGTGCCCATTTTGAAACATGCCTTACCGTTGGGCGAGGAGGCGAGGTGGCGAGGAGGCGGTGAGGCGAGGTGGCGAGGAGGCGAGGTGGCGAGGAGGCGAGAAGGCGGTGAGGCGAGGTGGTGACGAGGCGAGGAGGCGAGGAGGCGGTGAGGCGAGGTGGCGAGGTGGCGAGGACGCGAGGTGGCGAGGCTCTCGCCTCCTCGCCTCGTGTGTCATGGCTCCCAGAACGCACTGATGGCGCGAGGCTCACGAGAGCCTCGCGCCATCACGTTCGGGACAAAAACAGGAACCAGCGGGTCGTCAGCGTTACTTTTTGGGGGCCAACTGGGCCGAAGTTTCGGACACGACCTTGGTGAGTCCACTCGTCGCAGTGCCGATGCCGGAGACGACCGTCTTGAAGACGCTCAGGTGAATCGTGCCGATCGTGTTGAAGAGATTGTTCGTCGCCGAGATCACATCCGCGCGGGATTTTTCGGGGAGAAGGTAGGTAGGCACCGTCACGACGGCAAGGCCCACGCGCGAAATGCTGTTACCAACGTTCGTGACTGCATCGATCAGGTCGTCGCTCTTCAGGGTCGTGCTGCTTGCATCCTGCGGACTTGCCATGAAACGCCTCCTCGTGTTCTGCCCCTCAATCGAGGGGAAGATACCGTCTGTACATGGGGCCTTGATGTCCAGTCATCAGCACCTGTCATCGCTTGTCCAATACAACCAGCGCCCTGTTGGGGCTGTGCTGAAGGAACGGAGCGTTACGCAGGTGACGATGATGCCAATTATAGTACCGAGAGCGGAGTCTGTCTAGCGTCTTATGAGGGCTACGTCGGCGTCAGTTATGGATCGTCACGGATGTGCCAATATCTGCCCACTCATAGAGCCACTGTGCATCGTCAATGCGCAGGTTTACGCAGCCGTGGGACATACGTGTGCCGGTGCCGTGGGCGTTGTGCCAGTAGGTGCCGTGGAAGGCCACTCCGCCCACGATATACTGCACCCAGGGGATGTGCGGCACGTACCAACTCTCATCGCCAATGCTGCCGGTCATATCCTGCATGGGTACACGGTAGTAGATCGCAAAGTCGCCGGTGGGCGTGTCAAAACCATCGCGCCCAGTAGCCACTGGCGCATGCCAGACAGCCAAGTCGCTCTCGTAGGCCACCAATTGCTGGGTCGAGAGATCAACGTCGATGTGTCGCCGCCAGATCGTCGGGTTCCAGATGGGGGTACCGGGAAGCTGGGCCACCGGTGCAATGCCCACCCCACGGGCGGCGGCGAGGCGGCGACCCACATCGCTCACGCGCACATCGTAGAGCGTATTCAGGCTAAATCCGCGCATGGCCTCTTGGTTACGAAAAAAAGAGTCTACATCCTCGGGCCACGACTCCAGGCGGGCACGTTCAAAGTACTGCACCGTGCGCCCATCCTCGATCAGCTCCTCACTGATCGGGAAGCCGAAGACTCCGATACCGCCGTGGCGCTCCCAGTAGCTGCGGATTGGGCCGCTCAGGCTGTGGCGTGTCTCCGGGAAGTAGCCAACCCCGCTCTGTGGGTCGTCCACACCGATGAGGGTGCTGGGCGTGAGGTTGCGGGAGGCCAGGTCGGTGCCGATCAGACCAAGCTGCACCTGGCTGTCGCCGCCACGGGCCTCGGGGTGAAACTCGAAGCGGGCGCGCTCAAAGTACTGCACAATCCGCCCGTTCTCCACCAATTCCTCACTGATCGGCAGGCCGAAGAGCAGCTTCTGGCCGTTGGCCCGCCAGAAGTTCAGAAAGCCGCTGCGGTTACTCAGGTGGTGTCCCGTATCGGCAAAATAGACGCTCGGGGTGAGGGGCAGGCGGGTCGGGTCGATCAGGGTGATCTGCTGGAACTGGGCCTCCTGGCGGGCCTGGGCCTCCGCCACGACAGCCACGGCAGCGCGGGCGCTCAAGGGGGCGGCGAAGTCGGCGTTGGGCAGGCGAGCTTCGGCCGGGCGCAGCCAGAGTGCGCTCGCACCAGCAAACAGCGTGACCAAAATCAGCGTGGCGGCGGTGATCAGTTGGCGAACAGGCATAGGAGCCTCGTGGGATCTGAGCATTAAGCCAAAGCTTCAGGTGTTAGGTTCCAGGTTTCAGGCACAGCGCACTTTACACACGCTGCCCCCACGTCCCGCACCTTACGCCCTTATTATAGGCGAAAAACGTTCTCCTACAACCTGTAGTTTATTGCAATTGTGTGAAACATTGCACTGCTAGGTTGGCGTACCCGAGCGTGGTATAATCGGGCCATCACAATGCTGCGCCAGAGGAGAGATAAATATTATGGAGCGAACGATCCGCGTCCTCGTCGCCAAGCCGGGCCTTGATGGCCATGACCGTGGCGCGAAGGTGATTGCACGAGCCCTGCGCGATGCCGGTATGGAGGTGATCTACACAGGTCTCCAGCAAACACCGCAGATGATTGTCGAGGCTGCCCTCCAGGAAGATGTCGATGTCATCGGCCTGTCGATCCTCTCCGGTGCCCATATGACCCTGCTGCCCAAGATCTCACGGCTTCTGCGCGATCAGCAGATGGACGATGTTCTTGTCGTTGCTGGCGGTATCATCTCCGATGAAGACGCCATCACTCTCAAGGGCGAACACGGGATTGCTGCCGTGTTTGGTCCCGGATCGAATACCAACGATATTGTAGGATTCATCCGCACCAATGCCGGTATCGCCCGCGATTCGTAAGATCGAGGTTGTGGTGGTGTTGGACGGAGTCTGACATCACCACGTTTTAGCTCCAATATTTTTCACATAAGCCGATCTATGCCGACCGTGCCCCCTCACCCCCAGCCCCTCTCCCTCACGGGGAGAGGAGAGTATATCCCTTCCTGGTGCGGAATACTCCCCCCTCTCCCGTTCAGGGAGAGGGGGTTGGGGGTGAGGGCTGAGCGGCGGGAGATTCGTTATGTGAAAGGTATTGGTTTTAGCTCTACATCACGATACTACCTAATTTATGTATATCCCTGATCTTCTCCCGCGCCTGCTCGGCGGCGACCGGCGCGCTTTGGCGCGGGCGATCTCCCTGGCCGAACAGGGTGGCCCTGCGTCACGTGCCCTGCTCGCCGCCGTCTACCCGCACACTGGACAGGCCCATGTGGTCGGTATCACCGGGCCGCCCGGCGCAGGCAAGAGTACCCTGGTGAACGCCCTGGCCCTGGAGTGGCGGCGTCGCGACCGTACCGTGGGCATTGTGGCGGTGGATCCTACCTCGCCCTTCAGCGGCGGGGCGGTGCTGGGCGACCGCATTCGTATGCAGCCCCTCGGCGGCGACCCCGGCGTCTTCATCCGCAGCATGGCCTCCCGTGGTCGGCTAGGTGGCCTCTCGCGGGCCACCGCCGATGCGGTGGCCCTGATCGACGCCGCAGGCTTTCAGGTCGTGATCATCGAGACCGTTGGCGCTGGCCAGGGTGAGGTAGACATCGCTCGTACCGCGCAGACCACGATTGTGGTTGAGGTGCCGGGGATGGGCGATGATGTGCAGAGCATCAAGGCCGGGGTGCTAGAGATCGCTGACCTGTTTGTGGTGAATAAGGCTGACCGCGAAGGTGCCGACAAGACGGTGCGCCAACTGCGCTCGATGCAGCGCCTGGGTGCCCCGCCAGCCGACGGCTGGGAGCCGCCGGTGCTGCCCGCCGTGGCCACCAGCGGCCAGGGTATCACCGAGATCGTCGAGTCGGCGGGGCAACACGCCGTACACCTGCGCGCCGGGGGCGGGGCCGACGCCCGCGCTCGCGCCACAGCCGAGGGCGAGCTACGCGCTGCCGTTCAGGAATTGGCTATCGAGCGGCTGCGCGGCCCGGCGTGGGACGCCCTGGTCGCCCAGATTGCTGCACGCCAGAACAACCCCTACTCCGCCGCCGAAGAACTGCTGCGCGGGCTATAGCCAAGACACTATCGCAGACAACCATGCGATTCGCGCACAACACCTGATGAAAATGGCCGCTGATGTCCGGCTATCGGCTATTTTCACGTTAGCCAGTCGTGGTAGGCTCGCTGCTGCGCAGCGTCGGGCGCAGCCACAGGAGCGATAATCAGGCTGTCGTAGGGGGCTTCGTCAAGGACGACGCACACCTCGATCAGGGCATCGCCACGGAAGAGGCTCAGGTACACCAGGTCGCCGGGGGTGCGCTCGGCCAGCCGCGCATTCAGCCGTTCCTCGTCCACGCGCCAGCCGTCCAGGGCCAGCAGTTCGTCCTCGGCGTAGACCCCGGCGGCGTAGGCTGGGCCATCGGCGCGCACCGCTGCAACCAGGGTGCGCTCACCCTGGCGCTTGAGCTTCAGCCCCAGCCAAGCCGGGATTGCGCAATCTGCCCCAGGCTGGCGGTAGCCCCAGCGTAGCTCAAGGCCGACGGCGGCGAGGGCAGAGGTATAGTCGATCTCCGCAGTTCCAGCGATGTAGCGAGCGAAGAAATCGTGAAAGAATCCGTCCTGCGTACCGGCCACCGCCTCCACCACCGCCAGCACCCCGCCATCCTCAGGGAAGCCCGGCCCACTGATCGGGTAGCGTACATACAACTCGCGCAGCACATCGTCGAGGCTGCGTGAATTGTTCGTGCGTCGGCGGATCTCCATGTCCAACAGCAGACAGACCAAAGTTCCCTTCAGGTAGTAGGAGATACTGGTATTGGCGCTGTTCTCATCGGGTCGGTAGTACTTCACCCAGGTATCGAAGCTACTCTGCTCCAGGCTCTGGAGATGACGGCCCGGCTGGCTCTGGAGATTCAGGATTTCATCGGCCAGCTTCTCTAGGTAACGTTCGGGCAGCATGAGCCCCGCCCGCACCAGCAGCAGTTCATCGTAGTAGCTCGTCACCCCCTCCACAAACCAAAGCAGGCGCGTGTAATTCTCGCTACGATAGTCGAACGGGCCGAGGGGCGCAGGGCGCAGCCGCTTCACATTCCAGACGTGGAAGAGTTCGTGGCTGGTCAGCGACAAGTAACGCTCGTATGATCGCTCGGGCCGAAACGTCCAGCGGTCAACCATATTGGTCACGCTGTTGCGATGCTCCAGTCCACCACCGCGCCCATCGGTGAGGTGCAGGATAAAGCTGTAGTGCGGGTAGGGCAACCCAGCAAACATATCGCGCTGTACCTCGACAATCCGCCGGGTATCAGTGATCAGCCGGGCCTCATCCTCATTCCCGCGCCCCCAGATCACAATCTCATGCGGCACCTCATCAACGGTAAAGGTGAGAACGCGCTGCGTGCCGCACTCGAAGGGGCTATCCATCAGTTCGTCGTAGTCGGTCGCGATGAACGCCGACGATCCTCGGCCATCTGGTTCGAGCGCCGTACTTACTCGCCAGCCCTCGGGTACCGCGACAGTGATCGCCAGCGGCTCATTGGTGCGGCCAGGCACATACATGCACAAGTTCGTTGGGTTGAAATAGCCGTGGCTGGAGTCGAGGTGGCTGGTGCGTACCGTCAGTTCGTTAGCATAGACCTTGTAGCGGGCAACAACCTGGGAGACGAGGCCGGAATCGACCTGCCAGGTATCCTTGGCCGTCTTCCGCCAAGGCACCTCCGCACCGTCGGGGCCGTGGGCCACAAACTCCTGAATATGGCGAGCGTAGTCGCGGATCATATAGGAACCCGGCGTCCAGGCTGGCAGTACCAGGTCTAGGCAGGGCACGGAGACAGCGTCAACGACCATCTCGACGTGATAGAGGTGGGTGTGCGGCTCGGGCATGGAGACGGTGTAGGCAATCATGGTTCAATGCACGATGCACGACGCACGATGCAAAAGGGTACCTTTTGCATCGTGCGTCGTGCATTCCACAGGCAGAGGAATCTAGTCCGTATAGGGCTGGAACAGCCGGGTGAAGAGCAACTCGAAGTTTGGCGAGTCGCCGACGATCCGATCATAGATCTGGATGACGCGAGCGGCCTGATCACGGCGACGCCAGATGGCGTGGGCGAAGCGGTCATCACCGATTACGCCACGCTCCTTCATAAAATTGTAGAACTGCTTGATCGAAATACAGATCTCGCGCACCTGGCGGGGCGACGTATTGAGCACCCGGCGCGGGTAGTAGTAAAACAGGCACTCATCGAGTGTGGCGTAGTCGCCGTTAGCGAGGGTGCGATTATAGTACGAGGCCAGAAACTCGGCGTAGACGAGGACACTACGCGAGCGCGAGCGGGCGGTCGTGCCGCTCTTGCCCACCTCGGAGAGGTAGTCGTGGAATTGGCCGATCAGGTCGCTGCTCTCCGCGTAAATGCCCGCTGACTCATCGTCCGCATCGAGCATCTCATCGTCCGGATCGTCCCAGTCAGCATCACTCACGTCCTCTTGCCAGGTTTCTGGATCGAAGAGACTCTCCGCCACCGGGTCGATGCCGCTATCCTCGGTGTTGACACTCAGGTCGAGGATCGGGAAGAGGTGGAGCTTTTTGGTGAGGAGCATATTGAGGTGCTGGGCGATGATCACCTCGGCCTCCTCCGGGCGGGCGGCTTCGATCTGCTCGGCAACACCAGGCGGCAGGGCCGACATCAGCTCATTGTGGGCCGCCTGGAGCCGTGCGAACTCCTCGCCCGAGGACGAGGGGCCATTCAGACCACTGCCGCTAAACCCGAAATCATCCTCGTCGTCATCATCATCGAGATCGTCGTAGCGCTCCAGCGAACTGATCGATCCTCCGCGCCCGTGGAGTTCCTCAGTGTAGTAGTCGAGGGCCGAATAGGCCGCTGAGGCGCGCTGGATCTGGCCGTTCCACAGGCCCATATCGGCGTCCTGCTCACGTGTGCGGCGAAGGTCGTGCTGGAGCACATCGATCTCCGCGAACAAGGCCGTATCTACGGCATTGCGCGTACCCTCAGGCACCGGCAGCGGCTCAAAAACCTCATCGGACGAGAAGATCCGCAGAGAGGAGTGGTTCTGGTTCGTCAGGAAAATGTCGTCCACCAGTTGAAGTCGAGCATCGTGAGTGACAAGGTACTGCCAGGGGCTACCGGGGTAGGCTGCGCGCCAGGAGGCGACGGCGAAGATCGGAAGAACGACCTCATCGCAAGGGATGAGCGCCATCTGCGAGCGGTCAACGCGGGCAATGATCGCAGCAATCAGCTCCGCGTCCTGGTTTGCGGTAGACAGCCGCTGGACATCTTCGGCGGCCTCCCGCTCGATCCGCATGGTCAAGGGTTCAGCGGTGGTGACGGACACCACAATGCTATCACCAGCGATAAAGCCAACCCGAGCGTACCAGCCATCCAGATCGAAGCCAGGCGTAGCGAAAGCCGTAGCGTTCGTCTCGTCCGGATCGTGTTCAATAAAGGACATCGTGGTACCCGCTATGTCCAGCAAGGTCAGATCAAAGTGACGCAACCCGGCGAAGGGCTGGAGGTGAGCGAGGGGCAGCATCCCGGCAATGACATCGCGGGCACGCGGGACGCAGCGGAAGCGCAGATTCTGAAGCGCCACATGCAGCGGCACCAGCTTGCCCCGACCCAGGCGTACCCAACCGAGGGTCAGCCCATCCCAGCGTAGCCGCTCACGGATCGTGGCGTAGGGATTCTTCGCCGCGCTTGGCCGTCGCTCAAGTACGCGGTCAAGCACGCAACGCTCTTCAACAGGCCCATCATACTCATGAGCAAGGACGCGCAGAATGCTTGCGATGGTCGGTTCCTGATTCGACATAGCTCCACTCCCGTGCGGCCGGTGCCTACTGGACAAATGGCACACATCGCGAACCCCGCGCCGACAGATCTCAATGGCTACAGGGTAGCATCCACAGGGGGCAGTGTCAAGGTAGAGGAACGTGATGTCCAGGGCTACGTCAAAGTCGTAAGATCGCCGCTCCGCCCTCACCCCCCAACCCCCTCTCCCTAGGGAGAGGGGCAGGGGGTGAGGGGGCACGGTCGGCACAAAATCGGCTTATTCGAAAAGTATGGGGGCTAAAGCCCCCGGCTCTTGGTTGCGAAGCCTGCCTTCGCAGGCTCATCCAAGCCGCGCAGACGGCCTTCGTCCACGTGGGCGGGCGAGAAACAACCTGTGTAGGACTGCTATAGCATACAAAGAGTTAGG
>CAIRFY010000592.1 GCA_903877945.1 uncultured Oscillochloris sp.
CAGGCAGGTTACTGCGTCGCGGTGTCCGCTGATGGTCGTCACCAGGGCGTGGTCAGCGGCGTGCCAGAGTCTCACGCTGCGGTCGGCTGATCCGCTGGCGATCAGCTCGCCGTCAGGGTGCCACGCCAAACAGAGTACCTTCGCGCTATGGCCAGCCAGGGCGGCCAGATGCTCGCCGTCGCTCGGTCGCCACATGTGGATCTGGCGATCCTCGCCCGTGCTGGCCAGGATCTGGCCGCTCGGTGCCCAGGCCACGCTGTAGACAAAGCTGCGCTGGGCCGCCAGTTGCCTGCCGATGAATGCGCCACGGATGTAGCGCTGAGTCGTCCCCTGAAGGTCACGCTTAAACGCCTCGGCGTTCGGGTAGCGATCCTGCGGAAGCCGACTCATCGCCCGCATTACCGCATCCGACACATGTCGCGAGACGTGCGAGTTGACCCGCTGCGGCGTGTGCAGCGGGTCTTTGGTTTTCATCATGCGCTTGGGCGAACTGATCGGGTAACGCCGGGTGAGCAGGTGGTAGAAGGTCGCCCCGAGGCTGTAGATGTCGCTGCGCTGATCGGTGCCGCCCGACCAATCAAACTGCTCCAGGGGCATATACTCCAGCGTACCGAGGCCGTGGATGGTCTGCCGGGTACGCTGGATGCCCTGCTTAAACAGGCCGAAATCAACCAGCTTCACCGTGCCCTCGGGCGTCACCCGAATGTTGTCCGGCTTGATGTCGCGGTGGAGTACCGGCGGGTGCTGGCCGTGCAGGTAGGTCAGCAGGTCGCAGAGCTGCTCGCCGTAAGCGACAAGAAGCTGCTCAGACAAGGGCACCTTCTGGCGATTGAGAATCTCGTCGAGGCTCTGGCCGGGGATGAATTCCATCACCAGGTAGCCACAGCCATCGGACTCGAACATATCGTAGTAGCGCGGAAGGTTTGGGTGACGCAGCCCCGAGAGCGCGGTGAACTCACGCTGGAAGCGGCTGATCATCGTCGCCTCGAAGGACTCCTTCAGGGCGACCTGACCAACTGACCCAACCGTACTGATGTCGGTCGCCTCATAGACCGCGCCGAACGACCCGTAGCCGATCACGCGGGCGACTCGGTACTGCCCAATCTGGCAGCCGGGATCGCGTAGGTGGACAGCGAAGGCGAGGGTCATCCCACACTTCAGGCAATTCGGCGTACCGTCGGAGTTTTCGGCACCGCAGCCGTAGCCGCTGCGCTGATCCTGGCAGATAAGCATGACGTACTCCACGCACCATAAAGGGAGGGTTTGGGCAGGAAACCCCGCCCAAACCCTCCCCTCGTCTTCCTCAGTCGCGATCTCGCGATTTCATGGCCCGATCAATATCACGCTGGGCATCGCGCTTCGCAATGTCCTCGCGCTTATCGTAGTTCTTCTTACCACGAGCCACACCCAGTTCCAGCTTCGCCCGTCGGCCCTTGAAGTAGATTTTCAGGGGCACAATCGTCAGACCCTTCTGGCGGATCATGCCTTCGAGACGGCTAATCTCGCGGCGGTGCATCAGCAGCTTGCGCGGGCGCGTCGGCTCGTGATTAAAGTAGGTGCCCGACTGCTCATAGGGCGAGATGTGGCTATCGTAGAGAAAGATCTCATCGTTGAAGATGCGGGCGAAGCTGCCGCGCAAGTTTACGCGACCGGCACGCACCGACTTGATCTCGCTGCCGGTGAGTACAATACCGGCCTCGTAGGTCTCTTCGATATCGTAATCATGGCGAGCTTTGCGGTTATCGGCTACAATGCCGGGGTTAGGATCTTTTCCGCTCATGGCTGGGCTCATTATAGAAAAAATGGAGGGCAGTGCCCTCCATATCAGTGCGCTGTAGGCATTATAGCACTAGGACAAGATTTCAGATTGCAGATTTTAGTTTGTAGATTTGCCGCAACAGAACGCGCTGCATGTCTCCAAACTGTCACGTACCGGCGAACCCAGGGCTGATGCAAAGTCGTGTGATCGCCGGGCAGCCCTCACCCCCCAGCCCCCTCTCCCTGAGCG
>CAIRFY010000593.1 GCA_903877945.1 uncultured Oscillochloris sp.
ATCCTTGCCAAAGTAGTGGCTCAGTAACTGGGTCGTGTCCTGAAGATACTCAACTTCCTGGGCGTGAAATGAGAACGTCAGGTAGTGTTCGTTACTAACATGACCCTCGGCAAAGTAGTAGCCAAGCAAGCGATAAAAATCCGGCTCCTGGGGGAAACTCACCTCACGCTCAAGCGAGGTTCGCTGACCCTGGGGGCGGTACGGAATGGTGACGCTTGGTGTGGAAACCGGCTCCGCCTCCGGGTGCGCAATCGGTATCGCCAGATAGTCGCCTTCGCGTACATCCGAAGCAGGCATCCACGAGAGGGTCAAGCTATCGTTACGCTCGTGCATGCGCTGGCGCTTCACAACCAAGAGCGGGTGATCTGCCGTCACCTGAAGCGCCTGGGTGCTGTCACCCCAATAGCGAATGGTATAGGTGTCACCCGTATAGGGCCGCCGCATGGTGTTGTAGACCCGGCGGTAGCGCCCGTGGTGGGTCAGCACCTTATCGCCAACTTCGATCTGTTCAATCGGCTTCTCGCCCGCCTCCGTCACCACCCGCGCACCTGCGAGAAAACAGCCTTCAATGTAGTGAGCTTCGGCACCCTCTTCAATAATGATCAAGGTGCGCTCGAATTGACCCATGTTCTCGGCATTGATGCGGAAGTACGCCTGAAGCGGGATGTCCACCTTGACGCCTGCGGGCACGTAGACAAACGATCCGCCTGACCAGACCGCCGTATTCAGCGCAGCGTACTTGTTATCCGCCGCTGGGATAATCGTGCCGAAGTACTCCTTGAACATCTCGGGGTACTCGCGCAGCGCCGAGTCTGTATCAAGGAAAATCACACCGAGTTTAGACCATTCTTCGCGTAGGGAGTGATAGACAACCTCCGAGTTGTGGACAATCAGCCCCTCGGCGACAAAGTTGTGCGGGCCATCAACCTCAATATCGTAAACAACCTCGACCCCGGCGGGAGTAATCGAGTCGATCTTCACATAACCGTGGAACTCGGTCACGTGTGTACGGAAGGTCGTCCCCTTGGCGCTAGAGAAATCGTGGTGATACTTGCGCTTGCTCATGCGCCCCAAGCGATTCGGTGAGCGACTACCGATCCGTTCGTAATCGCCTGCCACCTGTACCCGATAGCCAGTTATCATGCGTTCCGCATCCACCGGATGCTTTGATTCAAAACGGTGGATAGTCGAGGTCGGCAGACCACACAACGACAACAGTTCAGTCATATCTTGCAGCAAATCACGGTTGCCGCTCGTCAGCATAATGTCGTGGTTCTTCTCGGTATCACGCACATAGCCATCCGAGTCGAGATAGCCACCAAGGAAGGCCAGCTTCTGCGTCTGCGGCAGACCGAAAACCCAGCTTGGTACACGCTTGGTTAATGCCTTGCCAGCAAAGTCATTAGCCTCAAGAAATCGTGCGACAATCGTAGAGTTAAGCGCGATCCGATAGGGGTCGCTGCTCGTTGGCGTGTGATCAAACAACTCTTCAGTTACCTTGATCAGCACTGCACGTAGCTCAGAGTCGCTGGCAGGTATTGCTATCTCAACCCGCGCCTTGTCGGCATCGTGCTGGGAGTGGATGAAGCCGTCACCAATATACAGGCCCAGCCACCACATCAAATCCTCGGTCGTATACTCGGGCAGCTTGACTTGGTTATAGCGACCCGCGATATTCAGATCATAGCTGGTACTCTGATTACGGCCCACCACCACTGTCTTGATCTCAGGCTGCTGAAGGACGTGCAGCACGCCCGTATCGGGCAGATCCTTCGCCACCGCAACCAAATCGCCGGGTGCCAACTCGTGAAGATACTTCCAGCTACGCGCATAGCGACCGCGCACCCGATCCTCGTCCTTCTGATACGTGAGTGCGAGAAACGGATGGTTCGATGTCGCCTTAATCCTCCGTGTCCCGACCCGTACCTCGAACACCTCACGTTCGCCCTTATGCGCAGTCGCCCGCACTTCCGCTGGGATGATCCGGTTCGTCTCCTCATCAAAGGAGAAAACCGTATCGCCCGGCTGAATATCCTGAATCGGCACCAGACCCTTATTGGTGTAGACGCGGGCATCGCCGCTTAGGCACTCATACTGCGCACCTACGCCAGCGAGGAATTTACGCTCGGCCTCGGGGATGCCCAGCCGCTCGAAAGTGTTCTTGATCTCGATGGGCACCGCGTCCCAGTCGCTCTGCGGCTTCTCGCCGGCGCGCACGAAGTAGTGGATCTTATCGTAGTCCAGCTCGGCAAGCTCGTGGTTGGCCCACATGCCCACCAGCGGCGTCGGCTTCTTGTAAAAGATCTCCAGGGCCTTGAGCCGCCGTTTGAGCATCCACTCTGGCTCATTTTTCATCCCCGAGAGTTCGCGCACTACCTTCTCGCTCAGGCCCACCGGAGCCTTAAAAAGGTAGTTCTCCTCCTGCCGGAAGCCGTACTTGGCGTAGTCAAACTCAAGATTCGTCGGCTCTGATGCCATGTCGATCCTCCTGCGGATTTTAGATTGTAGATTGTGGATTTTAGATTGCCGCTCCGACAATCCATAATCCACAATCCACAATCCACAATCTAAAATCTAGAATTCCTCGTCGTCGTGAATATGGCCTACGCCGTACAGTCCGGCCTTCAACGCCTTGAGCGAGAGCAGGGCGCACTTGAGTCGCACCGGGTTTTTGCCCAAAGGGATGCCGATCAGTTCTAGCAGATCATCTTTGCTGTACACCTTGGCGGCTTCCACCGACATCCCGACCAACTCATCCGTCAGCAGTGAGGCACTGGCCTGACTGATGGCGCAGCCCTTCCCGCTGAAGCGCACATCGGTGATCACTCCGTCGGCGATCTGCACATCCATCCGCACTTTGTCGCCGCAGAGCGGGTTCAGTTCCTCGTGCGAAATTGACGGAGCGTCCAGCGACCCAAAGTTGTGCGGGTACTTCGAGTGTTCCAGAATCTGCTCACGGTATATGTCGTCCATAGTTATGACCCTAGTTAAATAGCTTCCGCGCCTTCTCCAAGCCAACCGTCAGCCGGTCAACCTCTTCGGGCAGGTTGTAGATATAGAAGCTTGCCCGCGTGCTGGCCGGGATGTCGTAGTGGCGGTGGAGCAACTGCGTGCAGTGGTGCCCGGCCCGCACCGCCACACCCTCGCCGTCCAGGATGCCCGCCACATCGTGAGGATGGACGCCCTCCAGGGTAAAGCTCAGGGCGGCCCCGCGATCCTCCGTGCTCTGCGGGCCGATGATCCGCAGCCCCTCGACGCGGGAGAGCCGATCCAGGGCGTAGACGAGTAATTCCTGCTCGTAGGTGTGGATCGCTTCCATGCCCACGTTCGACAGGAAATCGCACGCTTCGCCAAGGGCGATGGCCTCGCCAATCGCCGGTGTGCCTGCCTCAAAGCGGGTGGGTACTTCGGCGTAGGTACTCTGATCCAGTTCCACAAACTCGATCATTGAGCCGCCACCCATAAAGGGCGGCATCGCCTCCAGCAGCGCCCGCCGTCCCCATAGGGCACCAATGCCCGTGGGCGCACACATCTTGTGGCCGCTGAAGGCCAGAAAATCAATGCCCAACGCCCGCACATCCACCGGCATATGCGGCACGCTCTGCGCGCCGTCCACCAGGATCTTCGCCCCGACCGCATGCGCCCGCTCGGCCAGCATGGCTATCGGGTTCACCGTACCCAGCACATTCGACTGCTGAGTCACGGCGAACAGCTTCACGCCTTCGGTGAGCTTGGTGTCCAGCTCCGCCAGATTCAGCCGCCCATCGTCGGTCAAGCCGATATAGTCGAGCTTCGCGCCGGTACGCTGGGCCAGCATCTGCCAGGGCACGATGTTGGAGTGATGCTCCATCAGCGTGAGCAGAATGCGGTCGCCCGCCGTGATGTTAGCCCCGCCCCAGGAATAGGCCACCAGGTTGATCGCCTCGGTCGTGTTGCGGGTGAAAACTACTTCCCGTTTATG
>CAIRFY010000594.1 GCA_903877945.1 uncultured Oscillochloris sp.
GGGGTATGCGTAAGACAAGGTTTCAGGTTTCAGCTTTACAGTTTGGCGATGAGGCGAGGATGCGAGGAGGCGAGGATGCGACGAGGCGATGCTATCGCATCCTCGCCTCATCGTGTCTCCGCCACACTGTAAAGCTGTTCTGAACCATGTCTAAAAGCAGAAATGCTGATACCATCCGTGGCCTTCGTCTTCTGTGCTAAAATCAGCCCGGTTCCGCCACCGTCTCACCGCATATGCGGCGCACGACAAAGGAGTCAGGCATGTCCGAGTATCGTACCGAAAAAGATTCGCTAGGCGAAGTGCAGGTGCCCGCCGACGCGCTCTATGGCGCACAGACCCAGCGCGCCGTGATCAACTTCCCCGTGAGTGGGATGAAGCCCTACCCCGCCTTCGTCTGGTCGCAGGCCGTGATCAAGCGTGCCGCCGCCGAGGTCAACCGCGACCTGGGGCTGCTCGACGTGAAGCTGGCCGAGGCGATCATCGCCGCCGCCGACGAAGTCATCGCCGGCAAGCTCGCCGCACATTTTGTGGTTGACCCGTTCCAGGCTGGGGCTGGCACCTCGCACAACATGAACCTCAACGAGGTGATCGCCAACCGGGCCAGCCAGATCCTGGGCTTTGAACTGGCCGACGCCAAGAAGCCGGTGAGTCCGAACGACCACGTGAACATGGCCCAGAGCACCAACGACACCATTCCCACGGCCATCCGCCTGGGCTGTCTCTGGCGTCTGCCCGAGCTGATCGCCGCCATCGACGACCTGGCCGACGCCCTGGAGTCCAAGGCCGCCGAGTTCGACGATGTGGTCAAGTCGGGCCGCACGCACCTGCAAGACGCGGTGCCGGTGCGGCTGGGCCAGGAATTTGGGGCTTACGCCCTCGCCGTGCGCAACGACCTTGAGCGCATCGAGACGGCCTCCAACCGCCTGCGCCGCCTGGGGATTGGCGGCACGGCTACCGGCTCGGGCCTGAACGCCCACCCCGAGTATCATCAGCGCATGATCGCCAAGCTCAGCGAGATCACCGGCCACGAACTGCGCTCCTCGGGCAATCTCTTCGAGAGCATGCAGAACATGGGCGATGCCGCCGATTTCTCGGCGAGCATGCGCGCCCTCTGCATCACCCTGGTGCGCGTGGCTAACGACTTCCGTATGCTCAGTTCCGGCCCGACCACCGGCATTGACGAGATCCGCCTGCCCGCCGTCCAGCCCGGCTCCAGCATTATGCCCGGCAAGGTCAACCCGGTGCTGGCCGAAATGCTGAACATGGTCTGTTTCCACGTCCAGGGCAACGACCTCGCCGTCTCCCTGGCCACCCAGGCCGGTCAGCTTGAGTTGAACGTGATGATGCCGATCATCGCGCACAACCTGTTCGAGAGCATGCACGTGCTGATTGGCGCGATCAACGCCTTCACCACCACGTGCGTCGTCGGCATTACCGCCAACCGCGAGAAGGCGTTCGGCTGGCTGGCCAAGAACCCCATTCTGGTCACCGCGCTCAACCCGGTGATCGGCTACCTCAACGGAGCTGCCGTGGCCAAGGAGTCGATGGCTACCGGTAAGAGTATTCGCGAGGTGGTGGTGGAGAAGGGCCTGCTGGAGGGGGACAAGGTGGACGAGTTGCTCGACGTGCGGGCCATGACCGAGGGCGGGATCATGGCCGGTGGCGGCGGCGGGGGGTAGATCTATCAATATTGGCACTAGACAAGGTTCAAAATGGGCATAGTCAGCTTTACAGTTCTGCGATGAGGCGATGAGGCGATGAGGCGATGAGACGATGAGGCGATACGGAGTGCCTCACCGCGTCATCGTTTCGTCGCTGATTGTCAAGCTGGTTTGAAACATACCTTAGACAAAGAAAGGCGGGTGCGTGATCGTTCGTGAGAACGGTCGCGCACCCGACAGGAGAGTCATACCTAGCCGAATGAAGTGTTACTTCGGCGTTGCCGTGAAGACTTGCAGGAAGTCCGAGGGCAGCTTGGCTGCACTGTAGGCGGCCAGGCTCTTCTCCGTGTTGTGCTGAATAACCGCCACGAGCGGCTGGCTATTCGAGGAGGCGGCCACGGCCGAAACGGACGCGCCGGTGGCAAGCGGGTTGCCCGTAAAGCCGGGGAGGTGCAGGAAGTTCGCAATGCCGTTCGGCCCTACATTGGCGATCGTCCAGGCCAGGTTGTTATCATAGGTCAGGGTGATGCTGGTGGTCAGGGTACCCGTGTTCTGCACCGAGACGTTGGTGAAGTAGCCGTAGTAGTTGTTCAACACGTTTGGCAGGTTCACGTTCGCCGAGGCAACGGACGGGCAGTTGTAGCTCGCGAACGAGCCAACCGTGGCATTGTTGTTCAGCTCAGGCGGGGCGCTGTAGCTGACCACGCCGATGATCGAGCCGGCAGTGGCCGTCACCTTGGCCACAAAGCTGCCCGCCGTGCCGGTCGGCAGCGTGATGTTCGTCCGCTTGAACTGCAAGAAGGCGGCGGCGGCGTTCGGTGCCAACGTGAAGCTCTCGGTCACGCCGTTCGAGTAGGTGATGACCCCGGTGGCGGTGATGGTCTGGTGGACATTCTGGATCGTCAGCGCCGAGCCAAAGCCGTAGTAATTGTTCGAGAGGCTGGGGGCGTACAGACTCGACGTTCCTGCCGTCGCGCCATTGTAGCTGGCGGTCATGTTGGTGGGCTTGGCGCGCCAGATGTTCGCAATACCGGCGATCGGGGCGGTGGCGGCGCTCGACGTCACCACGGCACCGAAGATGCCGTTGGTGTTGCCCGTGGGCAGGCCGAGGAGCGTATCGCTCATGGCCCAGGTCTTCGCACTGTTCTTGTCCAGTGCGCCTAGGTCCACCGTCTTGATCTTAGTGCCGCTAGCCGTGTAGAAGTCGACCGTCAGATTGGTCGAGTCCGTGCTGCTGGTGTTCTGGATCACGACCTCAGAGAAGAAGTCGTAGTACCCGTTGTAGTTGGCCGGGAAGAAGAGCTTCTGCGCGGCGCTCGCCGAGTCCACACCCTCGTAGGCGAATGCTGTCCAGGGGCCGGTGGCCTGCGAGACCGAAGAGGTCTGTACCGAGGCGATCACCTTCTGCGTGCTGCTCACCACCGCCGAGTACTGACCAGCGGCGAGGGTGGTAAAGTCAGTCTGATTCAGAACAATCGTCAGCGACTTGCCAGCGCCCAGCGCCGCCGTCGGTGCGTAGGTCTTCTTCAGTACACCCGTGCTGTCGAAGAAGTCGATGCTCACCGTGGCGTCCGAGGTGGTCGTGTTTTGAACCAAGATCGCACTTAGCCAAACGCCGGGCGCGGAGGTGGCAGTGTGCTGGGCGAACGCACGACTGGATCCGAAGGTGAGCGTGCTAAGCAAAAGGGCGAGGGCGAGGGCTGTGGTTCCGATACGTTTGAACATTGTGGACGACCTCCATGAGCTGAGCGATTGCCGATTCTGGTTCAAATCACCCAACCACAGAGAGCGGCTGGGTGCCTTGTTACATGTACTATAGCAGGCGACGTGGGCGGTATCAATACTACCTTAGACATAATCTTTCTGGGCGTCATGGCGTTAGAAAGCCAAAAAAGGCTACTAATACTTATGGGTTATTGGGGATTACTGGCAGGTTGGGGGTGCCCAAGGGCCAAGTGTAGCACCACGGACTGGAAATCCTCGGGGGTGCCGATGTCGTGGTAACGTGCGCCCTCCATCACGGTGCCCCGGATAACAAGGCCACCCGCGAGGGCGGCGGCGAAGACATCGCTGAGCACGACCTCGGGGCCATCGACCGGCCTGTGGGCGAGGTCGGCGTCCAGGAAGTCGGCAAATCGCGGGGACCACGCGGCCATACCCCACATCAGGGTCAGGTCGGTCTGGGCGGGTTTATCGACGAACCTGACGATCCGGCCCTCGACATCCTGGGCGACCATGCCGAACTTCTGGGGGGTAGCGGTGGGGAACAGGCCGAGGGTGACATCGGCCCCACAGCGGCGGTGTTCCTCGGCGAGCCGGGCCACGGTGTCGCGGGGGGTGATCAGCGTGTCGGGCATGGAGAAGAGCGTGGTGGCATTGCCGATCCAGGGGCGGGCCAGGCTCAGGGCGAAGGGCATGCCGCGCAGGTGCTGCTGGTACACGTAGGCCGTCGCCAGGCCGTAGCGCGATCCGTCGCCGACATAGCGCACGACATCGGCCTTGCTCTCGCCAATGATCACCACCGCACGGCGGGCACCGGCCTGGTGTAGCGCGTTGAGGTGCGTCTCGATTGCCGTCACCGGCTGCCAGGCCAGGGGCGCGCTGGCGCTAGGCTGAAACCCCAGCGGCATGATCTCCTTGCTGCACGGGATGGGGCCGAGGCGTGAGCCGCGCCCAGCGGCCGGCAGTAGGCCAACAATCTCGCTCATGACGCGCCTCCGAGCGACCGCGCCGCCAGCCTGCGCCACACCTGGAAGCCGCCGAGGACGATCAGGCTACAGATGATCTCACCGAGGGTCAGAATGAGCTTGACCATGATCGCGGCGGCGATCCCAGCGGCCAGGGGCCAGTGCTGGGCGATCAGCACCGTCAGCGTGATCTCGCGGGCGATCCCGATGGCCCCGAGGGTCAGGCTCACCGCGTAGCTGGCCAGCCCGGCCAGCAGCCAGATGTCGGCGATGTTCAGCAGGTCGGCGAACTGAACCGGCACGAAGGCGCGCATGATCGACCACATAATCACCACGCCCATCGGCCACGACCCGCTGTACCATATCAGGGCCACGCCCCAGTGCCAGAGCCGTGCGTTGCCCTGGCCTCCCCCGGCGTGGCGGGCCAGGGCCCAGATCAGCACCGCGAACCCGACTAGACCCAGCGGGATTGCCGCCAGCGGCGAGAGGCTACGCGCAGCCCACAGCGATAGCAGCAGCGTGGCCCCCGATCCGACCATCAGGGCCAGTTCGCTCAGGGAGGCGATCACCACCGATTTCTGGGCCACCCCGCGTGCGTGGTAGAAGTGTGATCGGTTGGCGATGTACCAGACGATGGTTGGCAGGTACTTCACCAGGTTGCTGCCCGCAATCGCCTCGATATTCGCGCCCAGGCTGATGTTGTTTTCTCCAAAAAAAATGCGCGTGAGGGCGTGCCAGCCCAACATATGCATGCCGAATGACACGAGGTACAGTCCGATGGCCAGGGCGAAGAAGGCTGGCTCAATCTGCACGTCACGCGGAAACTGACGCCACGCATAGTAGGTGCCCACCGCCGCCAATGCCACGGCGAGGAGCTTGAAGACCAGCCAGAGCCAGCGTGGCACCCCGGCGGGGAACAACGCCCGGATCTGGCGGCGCGGCAGGCTGAGCAGGCTGCGCACCCGCTCAGCCACAGTCGGTGTCGATAGCGGGCTCATTTTACAATCCGGTAGATCTGCGGACGCGAGCGCAGCAGCATCCCGCGCAAGAAACCTGTCGGGTAGAGCGGATTGTCGCCACGGCTCAGAAAATAGAGCGCGACGCTGTAGGCATCCAGCGAGACACAGGCGTCAGCGTCGTAGTCCCAGTACGTCGCAAAGTTTGGGGTCAGCCGACGATAGCGCAGGCGAGTTGGTTTGCCACCGAGGGCGTCGATCAGGTAGGTGCAGCGGCGGGCGAGGGTGGTGGCGATTTTGTACGGCGACGAGGCGCGCAGCGGGATCGTGAGCTTGGTGATCCGTTGGCGCAGGCGCAGATCGCGGAACGGGCGCTTGTGCAGACCCTGCGAGACCCACGGTGCCACGGCGTAGGCGGCCACCAGGAAGAGCGATCCGCCGGGACGGATCACCCGCCGCAACTCGGCGAGCATGGCCTCGGGTCGCTCGATATGCTCAAGCACCCAGATCGAGAAAGCCCCGTCGAAGCTGTGATCGGGGAAGGGCAGCGAGGTGGCCGAGCAGACGCCGAAGGGCTTGTGCATAAAGGCGGCTGAACTGGCGGTGACATCGACGCCAACATAGTTTTCGACCAGATCCTGCAACAGCCCGGTGCCGCAGCCAACCTCCAGGACACGCCCGCCCTGAAGATCCGTGGCAGCGACCCAGCTTTTTAGGGCGGCGTAGTTGCGCTGCCAGGATTCATTCTCGGCGTAGGGGTGATCCTGTTCTTGGCGCGGGCGCCATTCGTCCATCACCCGGTCATAGTAACTGCGCATGGTGTCGGATGCATCTGGCTGGCTCAAGGTACCCTCTCAAACACCGCCGTCACATTTGAGCCGAGGCGAAGCCGGTCGGTGAGTACAAAGTAGGGCACAGCGGCAACCCGCACCGGCAGGCTGCGCAGCACTTTGCGCAGACTCCGGCTGGCCCAGCCACGACCGAAAAACTGCTCGAAGCGGTAGATCATGCTATCGACGGCGGCGGCGTGGCTGCCGTAAAAACAGACTCGCTCAACCTCGCGCAGACCATGCTCGGCCATCAGCCGCCGCAGCATCTCGGGCGGGTAGAGGTAGAGGTGGCGCGGCAGTTCGTAGCCCACCCACAGCCGGGTGAAGAGGCGACGGTCGATACTCTCGGTATTCGGGTGGTTCACCACCAGCACACCGCCGGGGCGCAGGATGCGGGCGGCCTCGGCGATCACCTCGCGTGGGCGGTAGACGTGTTCCAGCACATCCCACATGGTCACGGCATCGAACGAGGCATCGGCGAAGGCCGCGTCATTCAAGGTACCCGCCACCACGGTGAGCCCCACCTGATCGTGGGCGTAGCGCCCAGCCGCCGGGCTCGGCTCGATCCCCAGCACCAACCAGCCCGGCTGCCGCCACATCTCGGAGAGGAAGTCGCCGGTGGCGCAGCCCACATCGAGCAGACGCCCGCCGCGCACATGGCGAGTCACCAGCCGACAGCGCTTGGCCAGGCCGTAGCGCCGGTCGAGGCGGCGCAGCAGCGGCTCGGTCGCCACATCGCGCCGGTACGAGGGGTACGACGTATCGTGGGGGTAGAGTTGCCCCATCGTCGCCTCGCTCGGTCGCGGGTGCTGGTACAACACACCGCAGCCACCGCAGCGGCAGAACGTGTAGACCGTATCACCACCGAAGAGCATGTCGGGCCGGGAAGCCACCGGCTCTGGGGCGTCGGCCCCGCAGATTTCGCAGGGCGGGAATTCTAGATCGACTTCCATAGGGTTATTCATAGATAGAAAAGGCCCGCCGGGGGGCTGAAGCCCCCGGCTCTGGTCTGCAAAGGCCGCCTATGCGGCCTCGGCCAGGCCACGCAGGCGCGTCCTAATTGCGGCAAATCTGCAATCTAAAATCTGCAATCTGAAATCTTGTCTAGCTGCTCCACCCTGGCCGCAAGTCGTCGCTCAGGCTGACGCCGAGGGCGCTGCGCATGCCGTCGAGCATGGCTGGCAGGCTGCGGACATTCCCCTTGACCGTCTCGCGCAGTAGCACCCAGGCCACATACACCGTCAGCAGGCCCAGGCCGTGGTGTTTGCGGTGGTAGCGCACGCAGCTCTGACCAAAGACCTTCCACCAGCGCAGCGATTTTGGGCTATTCTTGGTGCTACGCGAAACCTTGTGCCAGAGCCGCGCCTTAGCCGCGTACATAATCCGGTAGCCGACCTTGCGCGCCTGCATACAGAAGTCCCAGTCGTCGTAGTAAAAAAAATAGCCCTCGTCGAAGGCCACCGCCTCGGCCAGTGCGCGAGTAAGCAGCAGACAGCAGCTTGGTGCGAACTGAATCTCGGCATCGGCAGCGAAGGCCGGGCCATCGCGCCGCTTGCGCCCGCGCATCACGATATTCGAGGGCATCCAGCGGGCGTAGGCCCCGGTTGACCAGATCCGGTCGCGATCTTCGTAGTAAAAGATTTTCGGCATCACCACGCCGCAGCCGGGGTTTGCACGCTGAGTGGCGATCATCTGCGAAACAAACAGCGGGTCACAGTCGAGGTCGTTATTCATCGGCACCACATAGTCGGCCCCGCGTTGCAGGGCCATCTGGATACCGACGTTATAGCCTGCGGCGATGCCGAGGTTTTTTGCGCAGCGCTGCAGTTCGACCTCAGAGTGATCGGCGGCGATACGGGCGGGGCTGTCA
>CAIRFY010000595.1 GCA_903877945.1 uncultured Oscillochloris sp.
CCCTCTCCCTCACGGGGAGAGGGGAGTTTCTTCATCAGGATGCGCTCGGCTCCCCCTCTCCCGTTCAGGGAGAGGGGGCTGGGGGGTGAGGGCTGTCCGGCGACCACACGACTTTGCACATGCCCTGTTGACTTTCGTCGCCCGGCGGCAACGGTGGGCGGCCCCGCCGCGCCCCTTCGTCGGGTGAGAGAGGTGTCCTGTAGTCGCAGGCGATTAGCGCGATGAACGGCAGCAGCCAGGTGAGGTACTGGTTGAAGAATACCGGGTTAAAGCCAACGAACGCCGCCATAGTGAGTAGTCCGGCGGTGAATATCTGTACCTCGCGGCGGGCGGTTGCCGCATAGACCGCGAGTAGCAGAAGTATAACGATCAGCCGTGAGGTGATCCCGGTGAAGGACGGGAAGATTCGGCCTAAAATTAAGCTAATGTCTACGAGCGAGTTCGGTGATGGGCCGCGTGTCGCGGAGAAGAGGATTGAGAGGACAAAGCCTGGTGCGTTCCAGGCCAGAAATGGCAGCGCCATTAGTAATGGGATGCCCAGGATTACCAGGATGGCGATGGCGGTACGGGCGACTCTGGTCTGCCGCCAGCCACTGCGCGGTGCGCGAGCGAGCGGCATGCGCGAGATGTGCCAGGCCCAGATGCAGTAGAGCGGGACGAGAAAGATGCCGATCTGTTTGACCGCGAGCGACAGGCTGAGGCTGACGAGCGATCCCCAGAAGAGCCACTGGGGACGGGGGGGTTGGTCGGGTTCCCCGTCATGCGCGATATGTGCGGCAGGTGACCAGTAGAGGTGCAGCAGCACGAGCGAGAGGGTAAGGAAGAAGATCGCCAAAAAGTCGATATTCACCGATATGGCGCTCGAAAGAGTCCAGCGGTGCAAGAGCCAGAAGGCTGATGCGCCACTGGCGAGTACCACTCGACCACTGCGGATCAGCAGGGAGTAGATCAGCAGGGCGGTGCCGATGTCACAGCCCAGGAAGACAATCCGCCAGAAGGAAGTCCACGACTCGAAGGTCTGGAGGCCGGATAGATGAACCAGTGCGCCCAGCACATAAAAGAGCGGGAAGTAGGTCGCGTACTTATCGTTGGTCCTCATGTTGCTGCCGATCACCCGCGCATAGGGGTTTTCTCCCCCCACGAGCCTGACGCTGTCGCGCCAGATGAAGCCGATGTCGGCTAATTTTTTGACCGGTGTGAGCCACAGGTAGAGGTGAATTCCAATCGTTATCACGATCACCGCTGATAGGACGAGCCAGGCGATGTCGTTCGTTACCCACGTGCGCCATTTCTGTTGCGCCCTGGGCATGAATTCCAGCGCCAGCCAGCTCGTGCTGAACAGGGTAAGCAACAGGCCCGTGACCAACGGTACGATACTGCTGACATATTGGGCGAGGAGCGCCGCAACCCCTAGCAGCAGCATCCCTGCGTAGGCGATCATCGTGGGCAGGCCAACCGCTCGCAGCCAGATATAACTGGCGACGGCGACCAGTGCCGCTCCGATCATGACAAGATCGGGGGTGCGAATGATCACCAATGGTAGTCCCACACTCATCAGGATCATCGCGGAGATCATCGGGATTGGGGTGAAGAACGATGGCCGTGCTGCGCGCACAAACCCATCAGGCGTTGCATACAGTTGCTCGTAGGCCAGCGCCGCAAAGCTGAGCGCAGCCATCAGCAGCATACTGCTCCCCACCGACGCATAGCGCCAGCCAAACGCCGCGTTCCAAAGCAGGGCAGGAGCGATGATCAGCAGCAGCGCGCTGCTGATCGCCCATGGCGTATAGCCGGATTGGCGAGCGAACAGGTAGCCGCCGATAAAGAGTAATGCCGCACCAAACAGCACCTCGTCAGGTGCGCGCCCACCCCCGAATATCTGAACTGGGCCGACCATCACCCCCAACGGACGACCATCACCCTCGATCACCACCGGCACCGCACGAAACTGGAGGCTCAGACGCTCCTGAACGACGGGAGGCACGAGCAGGCGATACCGGCGGATCACGGCGGGAATAGTGAGGGGAATGCGCTCATGTCCGACGCGGAGTTCCGTCTCGGTGGTGCCGCCGGGATGCCCCGCCATCACCAGTTGGAGGATCACGGCCCCGCCAGGGTTCGGTAGCGGCAGCGTGGCCTCGCTGGAAGTCCAGCGGTATGCGTACATCCGATCAGGAGTGCGCTCAACCGTGTACATGCCAACCGGCGGGGTCAGCCAGCGAAGTTTATTCATCACCAGCGAGTCGGTGCGTGGCGAGCGATACGCGAAGGAGGTCAGCAGGAGAATCAGCAGGAGCGCGAGGATCGGAATAGCCGTGTTGATGAGGATCGCTCGCACTGATGGACGGGGAGAAATTGTCATTGCATCTGCGGCGAACAACGCCGCATAAAGCCGACGAGGAGAGGTGCGTAGCCGTGCACCTCTCCTCGTCGGGTAACGGATCTATTCACGTTACATTCCCGCCACGGCATGGACACGGCTCACGATGCCGAGGATCAGGTTCGGGAAAAGGCCGAGGATCACCAGGCCAGCCACCGAGATCCCCAGGGCCGACATGATCCCGGCGGGGACGGCTATGGGAGACTCATCAGACGGAGCCGTAATGAACATGGCCTTGAGCATCCGCAGGTAGTAGTAGAGGCTCACAATCGTGGTGAACAGGGCGATGATCACCAGCCACCAGGCTCCGGTCTGCCAGGCCACCATAAAAACGTAGAACTTAGCGAAGAACCCGGCCAGGGGTGGCACGCCAGCCAGCGAAAGGACGCAGAAGGCGAAGAGGACGGCCAGGGGCAGGTTGCGCCGGGCCAAGCCGTTCAGGTCGCTGACATCATCGCCGCCGACGGCCAGCTTAATCGCGGACAGCGCGCCGAACCCGCCCACGTTGGTCAGCGTATAGACCACGAGGTAGTAGATCAGCGACGCGGTGCCCTGGTTGCGGTCGAACGCCTGGGGCGCTGCCCAGGCAATCAGGCCGAGCAGAATGAACCCGGCCTGGGCGATGCTGGAGTAGGCCAGCAGGCGCTTGGCGTTCGTCTGTGGCAGGGCTGCCAGGTTGCCCACGATCAGCGTGAGCAGGGCCAGCAGGGCCAGCAGGCTTGTCCAACCGCCTAACTTCGCGTCGAGGATGGCCGAGCCGGAGAGGCTGGGAAAAGCGACGGTGAGCAGACGGAAAAGGACGATGAAGCCAGCCGCCTTTGAGGCTGTGGAGATAAACGCCGTGACCGGCGTAGGTGCCCCCTGGTACACATCGGGCGACCAGCCGTGGAAGGGCACCACCGCAACCTTGTAGCCTACCCCGGCGATGATCAGGATCATGCTCAGGGTTAGCAGGGGGCCGCCCTGCTTCGACAGTTCAGCGATCCGGCTCAGATGGGTCAGATCGTTGGCCACGCCGTTGCCGCCCGCCGCACTAGCCGCGAAGCCATAGGTCAGGCTCATGCCATAGAGCAGGATGGCCGACGACATTGCGCCAAAGAGCAGGTACTTCATCCCCGACTCAGACGAGCGGGCTTCGCTGCTGAAATACCCAGCCAGGATGTAGAGCGGGATGGAGGTCATCTCCACACCCAGGAAGATCATCACCAGTTCGGTGGCCCCGGCCATCAGGCACATGCCCAGCGTCGAGAAGATGATCAGGGCGTAGAACTCAGCCGGGTTGCTGGTGGGGTAATCGTCCAGGCAGAGCAGGCTCGTAAGGAACGCCGCGCCGATGAAGATCAACCGCGAGATCATGGTCAGGTCGTCGGTGGCAAACGCGCCGATGATCGGAGCCTGACCAGGGCCACCAGACTGCAAGTTGCGCAGGATGTTGGTGAGGAAATTCGCCGACACCGTCTCGGGCAGCTTGTAGACATAGCCACTCTGCACGAGGGCGATGACAAAAATCAGCCCCAGACCAATCGTGGTAAGCTGGGCCGAGGCGCGCACCCGCTCAAGCCGAGCCGCGTCGCTGTTCGCCCAGCGCTCAAAGATGTCGGAGCCAAGTACCAGCAGGGCCAGCACTAGCAGCAGGATTTCCGGTAGGATGCGCGGGACGTCGGTGATCTGAAACATCTTCACTACCTCTATTATCGGGGCAGCGCCCCAAACCCTGCTCGTGTTTACGGACGGACGGCCACGATCACGTCGTTGAGTTGCTGGGCGATTGGCGCGACGCCCATATTGATCACCTCAGTCAACACCGACGGGAAGAGTCCTACGGCGATCAGGATGGATGCCAGGATGGTCGCCCCGGTGTACTCCTGCCAGGTAAGCTTAGGCAGATGCAGGAATTCGGGGTTCTTCACCTCGGCAAAAAAGACGGCGTAGACCGCACGCAGGATGTAGGCTCCGGTGATCGGGATGGAGACCGCCGCGATCACGGCGATCAGCGGGTACTTCTCCCAGACGCCGATGAAGATGTTGAACTCGGCCCAGAACCCGGCAAAGCCCGGCATACCCATCGAGGAGAGCCCGCCGAGAATGAACATCACCGCCGCGAAGGGCATCACTTTACCCAGGCCACCGAGTTCGGGCAGTTGGCGGGTGTGGGTGCGCTCGTAGACCATGCGCCCGACCACCGAGAAGAAGAGGGCGGTCATCACGCCGTGGGCGAACATTTGCAGCACCGCGCCAAGCAGGGCGATCTGCGTGCCAGTAGCCAGGCCCATCATCACCAGGCCCATGTGGCTCACCGACGAGTAGCCGATAATGTACTTGGCGTCGCGCTGAGCCATCGCAATGGTCGCCCCGTAGACTACGTTCAGGATGGTCATGGCGGCGAAGATCGGCAGCCAGTCGTGGGCACCGCTGGGCATCAGCCACATCGCGGCGCGCAGACAACCGTAGGCCCCGAGCTTCATCAGCACACCGGCGTGGAGCATACTCACCGCCGTGGGCGCAGCTACGTGGCCGGTGGGACTCCAGGTGTGGAAGGGGAACATGCCCGCCAGCACCGCAAACCCGAAGAAGAGCGGCGGGAAGAAGATCCGCTGCAACTCAGCCGACATGGTCACATTGCGGGCCAGCACGGTCATGTCGAAGGTGCGCAAACCGCTGCCGAAGTAGATCGCCAGCATCCCGATGATCGCCAGGGCGCTGCCCGCCATCAGGAACATGGTCAGCTTCATCGCCCCGTACTCTTTGCGCGTACTGCCCCAGATGCCGATCAGCAGGTACATCGGCAGCACGGCCAGTTCGTAGAAGACAAAGAAGAGGAACATGTCCAGAGAGACGAACACCCCGTAGACGCCGGTGGTGAGCAGCAGCAGCAGCACCCAGTACTCTTTGGTGCGGTTGTCGATATTCCAGCTCATCAGTGCGCCGGTGAAGATCACCACCCCGTTGAGCACCAGCATCGCTAGGCTGATCCCGTCAACACCAAGCAGGTAGGAGATACCGAGCTGAGGCATCCAGTCGAGTCGCTCAACAAACTGGAAGCCGCCAACAGCCGGGCTATAGCCGAGAAAGACCAGCACCGACAGCACCAGCGATATGAAGGCGAACCCCGTGCCGACCACACGCATCAGAGTCTTCTGGCTGCTCGGGATGGCGGCGATCAGCAGTGTCGGCACGAGCAGGCTTAGCCAGGTCAGGCTCAGCCAAGGGATGGTGTTTGAGAGGGTGATCAGGCCCATATGGCTCACTCTAATGATTGCAGATTGTCGATTGCAGATTGCGGATTTGGTGGAGTGTCCGCAATCTGCAATCGACAATCGACAATCTGCAATCTTACGAAAGGGCGCTCTGGAACACCGCCACCAGTTGGGTCGCGGCAGCGTTAAACAGATCCATCACCAGGGCCGGGTAGACGCCAAGCACCAGCAGCAGCGCCAGGAAGGGAACCGTCGTCCATAGCTCGACGGGGCGCAGGTCGGTGAACCCGTGGGCGGCCTTGCCGGCCGGCCCGAGGAAAATGCGCTGGAACATCAGCAGCAGGGCCAGGGCGGTGATAATCAGGCCAATCACCGCTAAGTTGGTGAAGAGCGGCAGCGAGGCCCAGGCTCCGCGAAAGATAAAGAACTCGCCGACGAAGCCAGCCAGACCGGGCAGTCCCAGGTTGGCGAACATCGCCACGCCCATCACCCCCGCGAAGGTGGGAGCCACCGTGCGTAGGCCACCGAGTCCGCTCAGGTTCCAACTCCCGGTGCGCTTGTGCATCTGCCCAGCCAGGTAGAACAGGACGCCGGTACTCAGGCCGTGGGCGACCATCTGCATTAGGGCACCGTTGATCGCGATGGCCCGCGAGTTCTGCGACACCTCGCCGGGCGCGGCGGCGGCCGCCGCAATCGCCAGCATCACATAGCCCATATGGTTGATACTGGTGTAGGCGATCAGCCGCTTGATGTCGCCATCCACATTAGACAGGGCACCAAAAGCACCGGCCACAATGCCCACCAGGGCCAGAGCGCCCATCACCGGAGCGAAATACTGCGCCGCGTCGGGCACCAGCGGCAGCAGGATGCGCAGCATACCGTAGGCACCCATCTTGCTCATCACCGCCGACAGCATGATCGAACCGGCCATTGGAGCCTGGCTATAGGCATCGGGCAGCCAGGTGTGGAAGGGCCAGACCGCCAGTTTGATCGCAAAGGCGACGAAAATCGCCCAGAAAGCGATGCTCGTATAGAGCAGCGGGTAGCGCCCGAGGGATGCCGTCAGGCCCAGTTTCTCCACATAGGCGAAGATAATGTCGCGCAGGTTGCCCGTGGTGCCCTCCACCGTGAGCCCCTGGCCGAGCCGCCCGAGGGTGATCAGGTCGAAGGTGGGTGCGCCCGCGCTGCGGGTCGCCAAGTAAAGCACCTGGAAGAGCAGCAGCAGGCCCACCGAGCCAGCCATCGTGTAAATAAAGAACTTAAAGGCGGCGTAGGTGCGGTTCTCGCGTCCCCAAAGCTGGATGAGGAAGAAGGCCGGTACCAGGCTGAACTCCCAGAAGATGAAGAAGAAGAAGAAGTTGAGCGCCAGGAAGTAGCCGAGCATCGCCGCCTCAAGCAGCAGCAGCAGCGCGAAGTGCGTCTTGACCCGCTCCGTCACGCCCCACGAGGCGGCCACGGCCAGGGGGGCCATCACCACGGTAAGCAGCACCATTGGCAGACTCAGCCCATCCACGCCCAGGAAATAATCAACGCGGATGGCCTGGATCCAGGGAATCTTCTCGACAAATTGCACCAACCCCTGGCCGTCAGAGGTTGCCGCAGCCTGAAAGCCCGCCGCCACCACGGCGGCCAGAGCGATGGGCAGGCCCATCCAGGCGACAACACCGATCTTCACCAGACGATCATCCCAGCGCAGTGCGCCGGCGAGGCCGACCAGAACTATGCCCAGCAGGGGCGACAGCAGCAGCAGCGTCAGCCAGGGCACGCCGTCCGGCGAAGGCATAAGGTATGCGGGCAGGTTCATATCAATCCCATCGGGTTCGGGCGTCTCTACGACGCCTCGGCGGGGCGGCGTAGAGACGGCCCCGGCGGGGCGTCTCTACTCGCCGGGGCGTCTCTACTTCTTAATCACATACAGGTAGAGCATCGCCAGGGCCAGGGTACCGGCGAACACATAGGCAATGTAGTCCTGCGCCTTGCCCGTCTGGAGGCGGCGGGTCTGCCTACCGGCTGCATTCGTCCCGCTGGCCAGGGCGTCCGGCCCATCGTTGAGCAGCGTATCATCAATAATGAAGTTCACCCGGCTGACGAAGAGCGTCAGCTTACCCACGCCGTCTACAATCCCATCAAGCAGGGCGCGGTCGATAAAGGCCCAGGCCAGCGCCAGGACGTTGGTGATCTTACCAACGGTGGCCGCATACACCTCATCAACGCGATACTTTTCGTTCAGCAGACGGAACAAGCCGGGCACCCGTGCGTCGAGTGGGTCGGTGTCCTGGGCCTTCACAAAGGCGTTGCGGTAGGCAAACCAGCCAATGGCGATGCCCGACAGCGACACCACCAGCGAGATACCGGCCACCAGCAGGTTGATCTCCGTCGGCTCCTGACTCCACACGCGGGTCAGCCAGAAACCACCGGGAATATCAAAGGGCAGGTTGAAGAGGCCCGCCGTCAGCGCGAAGCTGGCCAGCACCACCAGCGCCGCCGTCATGGTCGGCGACTCGTGCCAGGGGCTGTGGGCGGCGTGGGCATCGGCGTGGTTCGCGTGGCCGGGGTGATCATCGTGGCCGAGATGATCATCGTGCCCAACGTGCACCTCGGTGTTCACAAAGGCCACCGGCTTCTCGCCACGGAAGGTGCCGAAGAAGACCAGCAGCCACTGGCGGGTCATGTAGAAGGCCGTCAGGAAGGCGGCCAGCGTCAGCACGCCGTAGACTATGTAGTTGCCATCCTCCGCCGCGTGGGCCAGGATCTCGTCCTTGCTCCAGAAGCCAGCGAAGGGTACAACCCCGGCCAGGGCCAGGTAGCCAATCGAGTAGGTCCAGAACGTCCAGGGCAACTTCGTGCGCAGGCCGCCCATATTGCGGATGTCCTGCGCGGTCTGCTGAGCGGCGTACTCATCTTTGTGGTGCAACTTCTCGATGGCAGTCGTGCCCTCCATCGCGTGGATGATCGCGCCGGAGCCGAGGAAGAGCAGCGCCTTAAAGAAGGCGTGGGTGAGCAGGTGGAACATCCCGGCCACCCAGCCACCGATGCCGAGGGCTGCCACCATAAAGCCGAGTTGGCTGAGCGTGCTGTAGGCCAGGATGCGCTTAATATCGTACTGAGCCACGGCGATGCTGGCCGCAAACAACGCGGTGAACGCGCCGATGAACGCCACCACCGCCAGGGTGGTGCCATCGTCGGCCATGAAGATCGGGTAGGTGCGAGCCACCAGGAACACACCAGCGGCCACCATAGTGGCCGCGTGAATCAGCGCCGACACCGGGGTCGGCCCCTCCATCGCGTCGGGCAGCCAGACGTGCAGCGGGAACTGGGCCGACTTGCCGATAGTGCCGCAGAAGATCAGCAGGGCGATCCCGCTGGCGTGGCTCAGGCCCAGAACGTTTGTCGTCTCCCCGATACGCTTGAGGAATTCGGGGTTAAAAATCTCGCCCGCGCCAGTACCCAGGGCCAGGCTACCCGCCTGCGTCCACAGGTAGACCAGACCGAGCAGCATCAGCACATCGCCGATGCGCGTGGTAATGAACGCCTTGACGGCAGCGCGGTACGCCTGGGGTCGTTCATAGAGGAAGCCGATCAGCAGGTACGAGCAGAGGCCCATGATCTCCCAGGCCATGAAGAAGAGCAGCAGGTTATCGGCCATGGTCATCAGCAGCATCGCCGAAGTGAAGAGCGAGATGAAGCTGAAGAAGCGGCTCTGGCGCGGGTTGCTGGCCATATAGCCAATCGAGAAGAGGTGAATGCAGGTCGCGGCGATAGTCACCATCGCCAGCATCACCGCCACCGGCGAGTCGATGTACACGCCCATCGCGAAACTGGACGAGCCAGCGGGTGCCCACACGAAGCGCTGGACGACGACAGGAGCCGGAAAAACGAAGCTCTTGTGGGTCGTATCAGTGGTGGCAGTGCTCGCAGGTGTACCGGCATTTTCACCGTGACCCGTGTCGGCGTTTCCGCCAGCCGCCGCACCGGCATTTTCACCGTGACCTGTGCCAGCGGGTCCACCAACCGCCGCACCGGCATTTTCACCCGGCGTCTCGCCAGCCGCCGCACCAGCGGAATCAGCGTGGGTGGGGGTCCCAACCACCGCAACGAGCAGTCCGAGGGCCAACAGCGTAGCGACCAGCATCAGGCCGGTGGCCGTCCACGTGCTGGCCGCCTTGCTCCGGCGCAGCGGCGTGAAGGTGATCAGCGCGAAGCCACACAACGGCAGCGCCGGGATCAGCCAAGGGTATTGCAGGAAGAACGACATCTGCTCCTCTGTCCACTGATGCGAAAATAGCCGATAGCCGATAGTACTACAGTTGTAGTTTGAATTACCCCCCCCTAGCCCCCCCGCACG
>CAIRFY010000596.1 GCA_903877945.1 uncultured Oscillochloris sp.
CAACCAATGCATTGTCCCCCCCCGCTTGCGGGGGGGCTAGGGGGGGTAATTCAAACTACAACTGTAGTATTAGGCGGTACAAAGAGAATGCTCCGCTACAGGATACATGTTCTATGCTAAAGTATAGCTTGGCCTAGTATGTGTATGGATACATCTTGTGAGTGCGGAATGCGAATGAGTTTTCTTTCACGATTGTCCCACGATAACGTAACCTTTTTCTATACCTTCTCGTTTCTTCACTGAAGCGTCCTGAGCAGGGGAACAGCACCGTGGTGGCGACCTCGAAGGACGACCTCAGTGAAGTGATCATGCAGGCACAGCAGGGCAACCAGCGCGCCTTCGATGTCATCTATGATCGCTTCGCTGACGCGCTCTTTCGTTATATCTACGCACGATGTGGCGACGCCAGTGTAGCCGAGGATCTCGTCGGCGATCTCTGGGTTCGCGTTGTTGAGCGGCTGGCGAGCTTTCGCCTGCCGCCGAGTGGAGTTGATCCGGCATTCGCCGCATGGCTCTACCGGATCGCGCATAACCTTACCGTCGATCATTTCCGACGCAAGTCGTCGAGGAATATCCCCCTCGACCCACGCATATCTGACAGAGAGCCAACGCCTGATGAGTACGCCATGAGCAACGATGAGCGCCGCATCCTTCACGCGGCGATTGCGCAGCTCACCCCCGACCAGCGCGAGGTCGTGCTGCTCCGTTTTATTGAGGAGCGGAGCAACGCCGAGGTGGCGTCACTGACCGGTCGCAGCGAGGGCGCAGTAAAGGTGATGCAGCATCGGGCGCTTGGTGCGCTCGCGAAGCTGCTTGGCGGAAGCCGAGGGCGCAAGCCGCAAGGTCAGGAGGTGGAGGGATGACAACGCCGTGCGCAGCCAAGGACGCGAGGACGCGAGGATGCGAGGACGCGAGGACGCGAGGATGCGAGGATGCGAGGACGCGAGGACGCGAGGACGCGCCGGTATGGCCTCATTGCGTCCTCACATCCCTGTAGGATTGTCATACGAAGAGCGCCCTTGTGAAACCTTGTCTTAGCCCGTTATAGGGCGATGCGACCAGCCATGACAGACTCGTCCCACAGCATTGAGGAAGCATTAGACATCTGCTTGGCACGTATGAACGCAGGAACGTCCGCTGACGCGTGCCTGCGCGATTTCCCACAGTACGCTGGCGATCTGGAGCCACTCCTCGCAGCTGTCATCCACCTACGAGGCTGGATCCCGCCTGAGCTATCAATGCGGGCGCGGATGGCGGCGCGAACACGGGCCAGGGTGGCGCTACGACACGCCCATCGGTCAAAGACCACGTGGCGATGGGGCGGCTGGATGTTGCGGATGAGTACGGCTGTGATCCTGGCTATCGCACTCTTCGGGAGCGGGATCGCCTTCGCGGGAAATAGTCTACCCGGAAGCCCGCTCTACGGCCTCAAGCGGGTCGGCGAGTCGGCACAACTAGTTCTTGTTCACACGAGCGCGGATCGGGCACAATTGAACCTGAACTTTGCCCGATTGCGGATCGATGAGATGATCGCCGTAGCGAGGGCTAATCAGAAGATTGACCCGCAGATGCTCGCCGATCTAGATGCATCGTACATTGCGGCGGCACGGGCGATCACGGAGGTAGCCCCTGCCGAGCAACACGCCCTGGTGATGCGCTATCACGATCAGATCGCGGCCCACCGTAGCGCGTTGACTAATGCGCAAGAGGGTAGCCTTCCTGATGCTACTCGCCAGTCGCTTCGTGAAGCCAGTAAGGCGGGCGCGATTGCCGACACCATGCTGCCTGATATCGATCTCAAACCCACGCACGAACCCTCTCCTACATCGGCCCAAACAGCAACGCTGATCGCCACTACAAAAGCGACCGAGACGGCAAGCCCGAGTCCGTGGCCATCGGCCACGCCACCGGCTACCGAGACGCCCTCGCAGACTACGCGCCCAACGGAGGAAGTGCGTCAATACCCAACATCGGCCCCTCGCCCGACTCGGGTATCGACAGCCGAGCCGCCGACAGTCGAAGCATCGACAATCGAGCCGCCGAGTGACAGGCCGCCGCCGACCGAGCCGCCGAGTGACAGGCCGCCGCCGACCGAGCCGCCGCCGGTCGAGGCATCGCCGACCGAGCCGCCAAGTGACAGGCCGCCGCCGACCGAGCCGCCGAGTGACAGGCCGCCGCCGACCGAACTGCCGAGCGACACCGGTGGTGCCACTGCGACACCCAGGGGCAGTGATGAACATAGCGGTGCAACGACGGAGCCTGCGACCCATGCCCCGGACAACACACCACCAACTGAGACAAGGATTCCGGAACCGAGGCGAACTGAGTCTCCCAGCCCTCATGAGAACAACACGCCCGAGTCGAGGCACACCGACGCCCCGGAGCCAACGGAGGTGGCGACATCTCGACCGGTGAATCCCACCGATGTACCGCAGCATCACGAGACAAACACACCGGAGCCCAGCCACCCTGATACACCGGAGCCCAGCCACCCTGATACACCGGAGCCCAGCCATCCTGATACACCGGAGCCCAGCCATCCTAAGACGAAGACACCGGAGCCCAGCCATCCTGACACACCGGAGCCCAGCCATCCTGACACACCGGAGCCCA
>CAIRFY010000597.1 GCA_903877945.1 uncultured Oscillochloris sp.
CGGCCCGGCTGAGCAGGCTCTGGCGACCATCGAGGCGACGGTGTCGTATGTCACCGATACGCCCGACTTCTACCGCCGCGCCGACCGGCCCTACCCGATGCACGGCAATCGCTTCACCGGCGAGCCAGCCTACTTCCACACTATCGAGAGCGCGGCCCGTCGGCTGCTTGGCGACCTTGATCGCACGCCCGGCGACTTCACCTATGCCGTGTTCCATCAGCCCAACGCCAAGTTCCCTCAGGTCGTCGCCAAACGTCTCGGTTTCAGCGATGCGCAGATCGCCCCCGGCCTACTCTCGCCCCAGATCGGCAATACCTACTCAGGCGCAGCCCTGGCCGGTCTTTGTGCGACCTTGGACGTAGCCTCGCCCGGCGACACGATCTTCGTCACCTCCTACGGCAGCGGCGCTGGCTCCGACGCCTACGCCCTGACGGTGACGGACGCGATCCTGGAGCGCCGCGCCCGCGCCCCGCTCACGGCGGCGTATCTGGCCCGTGCGGAGTTTGTAGACTATGCGATCTACGTGAAGTGGCGCGGCAAGCTGGTGATGGGGTAGGAAGGGCGTCGTAGTGCGCAGCAGCGCCCTTACAATGAGGGATAATATTGTGACAAGTGTGTACATAATCGGTGCGGGGGCCACGCCGGTGGCCGAGCATTACGGACGGAGTCTGGCCGACCTGGCCAGCGAGGCGGTGCGGGCGGCCTTCGCCCAGGTTCCCGACTTAGACGCCGGACGTGTTGGTGCGGTGTATGTGGCGAACGCCCTCGGCGAGTCGATGGCCTCGCAGAGCCAGCTTGGCTCCTATCTGGCGGCGGCGGTTGGTCTGGCGGGCATACCTGCGCTGCGGATTGAGGCGGCCGGGGCCAGTGGCGGAGCCGCTTTGCATCAGGCCGCTCAGGCCGTAGCCAGCGGATCGTGCGACGTGGCCGTGGTGCTTGGTGCCGAGAAAGTGACTGACCGCCTCGATGGCGCACTGGAGGCGGCCCTGGCCCTGGCCACCGACGCCGAGGCGGAGGGCATCCACGGCATCACCCTCACCGCTCAGTGGGCGCTGCTGATGCGGCGCTACATGTACGAACACGGCTATGCCGCTGAGGTGTTTGCGCCTTTTCCGGTGAACGCCCACGCCAACGCGGCGAAAAACCCGCAGGCTCTCTACCGCTTCGGCATCAGCGCAGACAAGTACCGCAAGGCCGGTCAGATCGCCTCGCCCCTGAATATGCTCGACTGCTCTAGCGTTGCCGACGGCGCTGCCGCGCTGATTATTGCCTCGGAGCGCCTCGCCCGTGAACTGTCCGGCCCGCTAGTGCGCCTCGCCGGTACGGCGATTGGCAGCGACATCCCGGCCCTCGGTGCCCGACCCGACCCGCTTGATCTCGCGGCCTCACGAGCCAGCGCGCACGTCGCTCTTGCCCGTGCTCACCTGGGCCTTGGCGATGTGCAGGTGCTTGAACTAAGCGATCCCCACGGCATCACGGCGGTTCTGGCCCTTGAGTCAATTGGATTCTACGAGCGCGGCGCGGCGCCGCGTCATGCCGCAGATGGGGCTATCGCGCCCGCTGGCCGCACGCCCCTGTCCACCGCCGGAGGCTACAAGGCCCGTGGCGACATCGCCGGGGCCAGCGGGGTCTATCAGGTGGTCGAACTCGTTCGCCAACTCAAGGGCGTCGCCGGGCCAACACAGGTTCCCGGTGCCCGCGTGGCCTTGGCCCAATGCCTCGGCGGAGTCGGCGTCACCGCCGCCACCAGCGTGCTGGTAGCTGAATCATTGTAGATAGGACGTGCTTCCTGAAACATGCGGATGTAATCCTGCGCACGGGTGAATACGAACGTAAAGCGTTCTTTAGCAATGTTTGCTCTGTGTTACGCAGTGCTAAAGGGTCTTTACGACGTGCGATTTACCCGGTACAATGATGCTGCATATCCGCACTATGACTAGTGAAGGAGCAAGCATGTTTCAGGAAATGATCAACGGCAGTATCGCAGTACTGACCAGACCATCGGTTGCTACGTTCGAGGAACACGAGAAGGACAACCTAGGCTGGGCGCTGATCTACTCGGTGATCGCGGGCGTGATTAACGCAATCCTGGGGGCGATTGGAGCGCAGATCAGCGGTACGGGCGCGGGGGTTGGCTCCACCATCAGCGGTGCGATCTTCGGCACGATCATCGGCCTACTGATCTCGTGGGGCATTACGTTTGGACTAGGCCGGGCCTTTGGCGGCACCGGAAGCTTCGGCGAGTTGGCATGGGACTTCTCCCTATTTAGCGCACCGCTGACGGTTGCCAGCAGTATTCTTGGCCTGATCCCATTTCTCGGCCCCATCGCCATGATCGCCCTAGCGATCTACAACTTCTACCTAGCCTATCTGGCGATCCAGTCGGGGATGAACCTGCCCAGCCAGAAGGCGCTCTACGTCATCCTGATCGAGGTGGTGATCGTCCTGGTGATCGCCGTCTGCGTTGGTGTCGTCTTTGGTGCTGCATTTATCGCCCTTATGAATTCCTCCAGCCGATAGTAAGCCTTCTCACGGGCGGCACGGCGCGGAGATAAAGGAGCATACCTCAATGGAAATCGCCCGACACTGGCGCGGTCGCGCCGCCCGCTACCGCCTTGAGGGTCAGCGTAGCCGCAGTTCCGGCGCGGTGCGCTTCCCGCCCCAGCCGACCGCACTTGGCGAAGCCGCCGACGCATGGGAACCCGTCGCCCTCAGCGGGCGCGGCGAGATCTACAGCTTCAGCGTGCTGCGCCAGGTTCCTGATGGTTACGAGGGCATGGCTCCCTACCCGATAGCGATGGTGCGCCTCGTCGAAGGGCCGCTCGTAACCGCGCAACTCACCGACTGCGCCGAAGGCGACCTGTCAATCGGCCTGCCCGTCGAGATGGTCACTCGCAAACTGGTTGACACCGGCGAGGACGGGGTTCTCGTCTACGGGTATAAGTTCCGGCCAGTCGTCTCCTAACCGACACGTCTACCGGCATGGGTATGGGGAATTGCAGAGCCATCCCCATACCCTTTTTTTTGCAGCCCTGGGCAATCACGCTTAGGCATGTTTCAATCCAGATTGACAATTCAGCGACGAAACGATGACGCGGTGAGGCGCTCCGTATCGCCTCATCACCTCATCGCCTCATCGCCTCATCGCAAGACTGTAAAGCTGAATGTGCCCATTTTGAAACATGCCTTAGACAAGGTTC
>CAIRFY010000598.1 GCA_903877945.1 uncultured Oscillochloris sp.
CACCCCCCAGCCCCCTCTCCCCGTGAGGGAGAGGGGCTGGGGGTGAGGGCTGCCCGGCGACAAACTGTAAAGTATCTACGAACCATGCCTATTGCGTAAAATGCTTATTTGCATTTTGCATTTTGCATTTTGCATTCCTACGTCCTCACCTCGGCAACCACCGTCTGCCAGGCGGCATCGACCTGGGCGCGGGTGCTGTTCTGGCTATCGCTGTTGTCGATCACGACGGTGGCGTGGGCGAGGCGACTGCTCTGGGGTGCCTGGGCGGACACCCGCCGCCGCGCCTCAGACTCCGGCATGCCGCGTGTTGTCATCAGCCGCTCGATCTGCTGCGACTCCGCGCATGTGATCACCCAGACCTGTTGGCACTCCTTCACCCAGCTTGACTCGATCAGCTTGATCGCGTCGATCACCACCACCGGGCGGGCGAGGGGCTGCGTGCGCGTGCCGTAGCCGCCGACCATCTCGGTCTCGGCGATGAAGGCGCGGATCTCGGCGCGCACCGCCGGGTGAACGATCTGCTCCAGCTTATGTAAAGCCATCGAGTCGGTGAAGACGATGTCCCCGAGCTTGCGGCGGTCGATCATGCCGCTGGGCACGGCGAGGATGTGCGAGCCGAAGGTGGCGACGATCTTCTGATAGACCGGCGTGCCGGGCCGTTGGACGCGGTGAGTCACGCGGTCGGCGTCAATGGTGCTGGCCCCCAGGGCTGCGAGCATGGCCACCACGGTACTTTTACCGCAGGCGATCCCGCCGGTGAGGCCAATCAGATAGGGCTTTGCCATAGTCTTCCAAAATACATTCGATACGTCACATTATTTAAAAAATCAGCCATTCGCCATCCGCTGGAGCTGGGCCAGATCGGTGAGCGAGATCGCATCGTCCTCAATGCGGATCAGTCCGGCCTCGCGGAACTCGCCAATCGCCTTGGTGATTGTCTCGCGATACGAGCCGATCATCTCGGCGAGCTGCTGGTGGGTATAGCGCACTACGCTTGGCGGGCTGGCACCGACGACCTGGCTTGGGATGACGCCGGACAGGCTCAGCAGGACGCTGGCCAGACGCTGGGGCACGCTCTTAAACGCGATGTCGGCGAGCTTATTTTCCATCGCCCGCAGCCGCTGACCCATCAGTTCCATAAAGTCCAGGGCCACCTGCGGATGGTGTGTAAGAATTTGGCGCAGCGCGTCGCGCCTGATGACGCCGATCTCACACTCGACCATGGCCTCCGCGAAGGTGTCGTGAACCCATTGGCCAACCAGAGTCATCTCGCCGAAGATCGTCGGCGGCTCCAGCATCATCAGGGTCAGGGCGCGGCCCTCAGACGAGAGTTTGTAGACGCGCACCCGGCCCGAGCGCAGCACAAAGAGCTGCTGTCCAATCTCGTTTGGTGTGTGGAGGATCTGCCCGCTAGGGTAGATACTGTAGGTAATCAGCCGCTCGACCCCGGCGCGTTGCCGGGGTTCAAGTGAGCGGAAGATGTCGCCCTCATCGCTCATAGAGAATTGCAGATTGCAGATTGTAGATTGCAGGTTGACAAAGGTGATGCCATCTGCGATCTGCCATCATAAAATACGTGTGCCGCCGCCACTAAACCCGGCCAGGTTGGTGATCCGCGCCGAGACGGCCCCGGCGTCAAGGGCGTCGAGGGCGGCCTGTACCTTGGGGATCATACCACCGCTGATCTCGCCTGACGCAATCGCCGCTGCGACATCGGCCCGACCGAGCTGCGCGGCCACCTGCCCGCCCAGAATCACCCCCGGCACATTGCTCACAAAGAGCAACTCGGCCCCGACAAAAGCCCCGGCAATCGCCTGGGCCACTTGGTCTGCGTTCACGTTATAGCTCAAGCCATCGTCGTCGCCACGGGCCACCGGTGCGAAGACTGGCAGCCAGCCCAGGCCAACCACAGCCTGGATGGCCGCTACGTCCACGCGGGTGATCAGACCAACCCGCCCGAGATCCACGCCCCCTGGTCGCTGGGGCACGCAGCCCAGCAGCGCCAGATCGACCCCGCTCAGGCCAAGGGCACGAACGCCGTCGGCTACGAGTCGGCTCACCACCCGCGTGTTAATCGTCCCGCAGACGACCATCTGCATGATCGCCATGGCCTCTGGCGAGGTGACGCGCAGCCCGCCGATAAACTCGCTGTGGACGCCGTAGTGGCTCAGGGCGGCGCTGATCTCCTTGCCGCCGCCGTGGACGAGTACCATCGGCCCATTAAATGTGGTCACCGCCGCGCTCAGCCCATCCAGGAAGACGGGGTCGTCAAGCTCATTCCCGCCCACCTTCACAACCGTGATCTGCATACTCACCCATCTAGCCGATGTCGGCGCATCTTCGCCTCATCGCTTCATCGAAAGACTGTCACACGGGAGTCGATGTCGGCGCTTCATCGCTTCATCGTCTTATCGCCCAACTGTCACACTAGATATAGATCATCGCCCGAAGGCCGAGGAAGATCACCGCCGTTACGACGATAACCCCGAGCGCCCACCAGCGCGCCGCCGCCTGCCCGCGCCCAGGATTGGGCAGTGCCTCGTCGCCAGCCACCGCGAAGTTGCCCATCATGATGCTGATGATCGTGAAGGCCACCAGGGCCAGGAAAGGGATTTTGACAAACCCGAGCGGGCCGGTCAGGATGGCGGTGAGGTAATCGACGCTACAGGGAATTGCGCCGCTACACGGGGGCGGATCGATCAGCTTCATCACTTCAAGGTAGTGGTAGGTTGACACACCTATGCCAGACAGCGAGAGCGGTAGGGCGTACCAGTGCAGATCACGGTCGCGCCGCAGGATTCCCACCGTCAGAATCGCGGTCAGCGGGTACATCAGGATGCGCTGGTACCAGCAGAGTTGGCAGGGCGGCCAGAGCAGCACCTCGCTGAAGAAAAGGCTACCGCAGGTGGCGATCATTGCTGCCAGCAGCGCGATATGGCGGCACGATGCGGTGATCAGCCCGATCAGTCCGCCCGACGATGCGTGTGCATCTGCGTCCTGGCCCTCAAAGGGCCGATTCTCTGCCCGTGCCATACGATCCGATCCTTATTTTGCGTCGAACACGGCATCAACATTCACGCTGAACCCGGCAAGCAGTTTCGATGTGGCCAACTCACCACGCTGGAAGATTCCATATTCGAGATAGGTCGTACCGCGAAGTGTCAGCACCGTCATCGTGTGATTGAGGGGATTAACAATCCAGTACTCAGGAATGCCAGCCTCCGCATAGTCAGATCGCTTCACCCTGATGTCGCGATCAGGATCGTCCGCGCTGACAACCTCGACAGCTACATCGACCCCCAGCCAATAGCGTTTCTGCTGACGTGGGTCATGAGCAGGGCATGTGCAAAGTCGTGTGGTCGCCGGACAGCCCTCACCCCCCAGCCCCCTCTCCCTGAACGGGAGAGGGGGAGCCGAGCGCATCCTGATGAAGAAACTCCCCTCTCCCCGTGAGGGAGAGGGGCAGGGGGTGAGG
>CAIRFY010000599.1 GCA_903877945.1 uncultured Oscillochloris sp.
GCTTAATCCCGAGAAATCCGGCACCGCCGGTGATCACGAGATCGGCTTATGTGAAAAATATTAGCTTTAGCCCCTCGGCGATCTCGTTGAAAGGACGGGCGGGCGACTAACGTCACCCTCCGAAGGAGCCTGATACACCGCATTGTACTGCGGTAAAAAAAGATGTGGGTAAAGATATGCGGGGAGAGGGGAGTTGGACATCCCCCACCCCCAGCCCCTCTCCCTCACGGGGAGAGGGGGCTGGGGGGTGAGGGATGAGCGGCGGCGGATTCCTTATATGAGAGGTATTGCCCCTAAACCCTCACGAGGAGAGGGGAGTCAGCGTCACCCCGGAGGTGTTACAGCTTGACGTTGTACGCCTGGTCAACATCGTCGAGGGCGCGGATGCGCGCCATCACCTTCTCGGAGGCAGGCTCGTCGAGGGTCAGCACCATCATGGCGCGCTGGCGAGGCTCCTGGCGGCCCACATACATCCCCGAGATGTTCACGTCGTCCTCGCCGAGTAGCGTGCCGACGTGCCCGATCATGCCCGGTCGGTCGCGGTGGTACGTGAGCAGCAGGGCACCGTGGGGCACAAAGTCCACAAAGTAGCCGTCGGACTGAACGATGTGCGGCTCGCCGCGCAGCACGGTGCCGCTGAAAGTACGCAGGGCGTCAGCCGTCTGCACGCGCACCACCAGCAGGCCCGAGTAGTTCTCGGCATCGGAGTTCGTGCGCTCGTTGATCCGCACGCCACGCTCGCGGGCGATCAGCGGCGCGTTCACCGGCGTGATCCGCTCGGCGCTGTTGGCTGAGAGCAGCCCCTGGATCACCGCCAGCTTAACCGGCTGGGTGTCCACACTGGCCAGTTCGCCGCAGTACTCTAGCTCGTAGCCGCGCACCGGCTCCTGGATGAGCTGCATAATCAGCGCGCCCATGCTGCGGGCCAGGCCGAGGTAGGGCTGGAGTACCTGCCACGCCTCGGGCGCGACAAAGGGCGCGTTCACGGCGTAGCGTGGGGTACCCCCGGCGATGGCAGTCGCCACGCCCTCAGCCACTTCGGTGCCCGCCGAGGTCTGGGCCTCGGCGGTAGACGCGCCGATGTGCGGCACAGTGAGGATCTTCGGGTGGTGCAAGATCGGGCTATCAGCCGGGGGTGGCTCAACATTGTAGACATCCAGGGCCGCGCCGCCGAGCTTACCGGCATTGATCGCCTCAACCAGTGCAGCCTCGTCGATGATCCCACCACGCGAGGCGTTGAGCAGGAAGGCACCGGGCTTCATCTGAGCGATGCGGGCGGCGCTAAAGAGGTTGCGGGTGCCATCGGTGATCGGCACGTGGATGGAGATCACATCGCTGCGCTGGACCAGTTCGTCCATTGTCACCAACTCCACACCGATCTGCTCGGCCCGGTCGAAGGAGACCACCGGGTCAAAGGCGAGGACGCTCATCTCCAGACCACGGGCGCGGTGGGCGACCTCCGAGCCGATCCGGCCCAGCCCGATCAGGCCGAGGGTCTTACCGCGCACTTCCCAGCCGCTATACTTGGTGCGCTCCCACTTGCCGCTCTGGAGCGAGGCGTGGGCCTGGGGGATCTGACGGGCCAGCCCGAGGATGAGCCCAATCGTCAGTTCGGCCACGGCGATATTGTTGGATGCCGGCGCATTCACGACGATGATCCCCCGGCGGGTGGCAGCGTCCACATCAATATTATCCACACCGGTGCCAGCGCGGCCCACCACACGCAGCTTCACACCGGCATCGATCACCTCGGCAGTGACCTTGGTGGCCGAGCGCACCACCAGGGCGTCGTAGTCGGCGATGGCGGCCAGCAGGCCGGCCTTATCCAGATCGAGCCGCACATCCACTTGGCCGGCGCGGCTCAGGACGGCGATGCCCTCGTCGGCGATCTTCTCCGTAACAAGAATACGATCCACAGCGCTACTCCTTAATTAAAGCGGCAAAGCTGCTCACAAACTCTTAGGCGTGTTTCAGAATCGGGCGATCCAGCGTGACAGTTTGTCGTGAACGTAGCACCGCCTTCCAGGCGGTCAAGAATACCACCGCAGGCTGGAAGCCTACGCAACTGTCACGCTGGTTTGAAACATGCCTTAGGGATGGTTCAATCCAGCGTGACAGTTCAGCGATGAAACGATGACGCGGTGAGGCGTTCCGTATCGCCTCATCGCCTCGGCGCCTCATCGCAAGACTGTCAAGCTGAATGTGCCCATTTTGAAACCATGCCTTACACAACAAAACGGCCCTCGATCTCCTCGCAGATTGCGTGGAGAATGAGGGTATGAACCTCCTGGATGCGGGCGCTGCTCGCGCTCGGCACCACCAGGGCGTGATCGGCCAGTTCGCGGGCGGTTCCGCCATCCTTGCCAAGCAGGGCGACGCAGGTGACGCCAACGGCGCGGGCGACGTGCATGACGGCCAGGATATTGGGCGATCCACCGCTCGTGCTAAAGATCACCAGCAGGTCGCCAGGGCGGGCCAGCGCCTCAAGCTGGCGGGCGAAAATCTGCTCAAACCCGAAGTCGTTGGCGATGCAGGTGATCGCGCCGACATCGGTGTTCAGGCAGACGGCCGGGAGAGGCCGACGGGTGGCCCGGTAACGACCGACCATCTCCTCGGCGAGGTGGATGGCATCGGTGGCGCTGCCACCATTGCCGCAGGTGAAGAGGGTACTCCCACTCAGCACGGCGTCGGCTACCAGGCAACAGATCGCGTCAACCGCATCGGACTGGGCCGCGAAGGACTGGAAAACGGCGGCGCTCTCATCAAGCTGGTCGCGAAAGGACACGTGCATCGTACAAACCATAAGGGGCGAAGCGTCTTCGGATTGCCCAGACACGCCTCGCCCCCACGTCATCGTCGGGCGCATGATGCCCTATCATACCACCGTTCCCGGTGAATGAGGCTGCGCATGCATCGCCCCTACCAACATGGTGGGCTATAATACGTGCTGAAAACTGAGCGCGAAGCGCCTTCTTCATTGTGGAAGAGAGAATAGAACATGACGACAACGCTACAGGAGCAGATTGGCGACCCGCAGCAATCGGTGACGCTCTATGGCTCGACCCCGCCCCGTGCGGGCGTATCGCCGGAGGCGTGTTCCCGTGCGGCGATGCGTCTGACCGAGAACGTACGCGACCTTGGCCTTGACGGGTTGGTGGTCTACGATGTTCAGGACGAGCATGAGCGCACCGATGTGCCTCGGCCCTTCCCCTACCAGCCGACCATCGATCCGCGAATCTACGCTCAGTTGCTTCAGGAGTACACGGGCCTGGCAACGATCACCTACAAGAGTGTGGGCACGTTCAGTGAGCCAACGTGGCTGAACTGGCTGGAGGAGGCGCACCAGGGCTTCGGCCTCGGCCTGCTTGCCCTCGTGGGCGCGGCCACTCCCAACCCACCGCCGGATGCGCTGTCAGCCGACCTGGCCATGCAGCTTGCACGTACACACGCCCCACACGTGGTGCTGGGCGGCGTCGTGATCGCCGAGCGCCACTCCCCCGCCTACCGCGAGAGCCAGCGCCTGATTGCCAAGGCCGCCCAGGGCTGCCGCTTCTTTATTTCGCAGGTGGTGTACGACCCTGCGCCGACCGCCCGGCTGCTCGCCGACTATGCGCAGGACTGCCGCCAGCAGGGGGTGTCGCCGCAGCGGATCATCCTGACTTTCTCGCCCTGCGGGCGCCCCGCGACCATGACCTTTCTCAAATGGCTGGGTGTGGCCGTGCCCCCGGAAACCGAGCAGGCCATCCTGGGTGATCGGGCACCCTTCGCGAAGTCGATCCAGATCTGCTGCGCGAACCTTGCGATCCTGGCCGATATCGCGGCCGCCGAAGGGATTCCGTTGGGGATCAATATCGAGAGCGTCTCGATCCATAAGGAGGAATTGGCGGCGTCGGTCGAGTTGGTTCAGGCTCTACGCACGGTAACTGTCCCGCGATAGGCCCCCGACATAATAAGAAGTCTGGTTGATAGTGCCAGATTCGCTGGCACTGTCAATCAGACTTCTGTAGGTTTTGAGGTGCTACTGGTTGATCTTCTCACTCTTCCCGGCACCCATCGCACCCATCGTCATATTAGCCAAAATCCGCCCGGTATTCGCCTCTACGTAGATCACCCCCGCGTCCATGGGCACCGCGTAAGCAACAGATCCCTGGTAGTTCGTCAGCGTCGTATCCCCGACAATCACCGCATGTGGCTCGGTGTCGCGAGCGATAGAGTCTGCTTGAGCAAACGAGAGCGAGTAGGCGGGCGTCTCGACGGCGCTCGTGGCATTGTCGGAGACGTTCCAGACCACATCGCCCGCAAACATCAGAAAAATAGCTACGAGCATGGCCGAGAACATGCGAACCGTACGAGTGTTCATTCAGTCTGCCCTTTCATCATCGTGTGGCGCTCTGTTTAAGAATAGGAATGAGAATAATCGGGTGAGATACCAGCGCCTCAAGCATCTCTACACTCTACGTCGCGGTTGGCAACAAAAAGTAACGGGTGCGTCACTACCATCTTTGTAAAAAAAATTCAGTCCCGCTTTACTGCTGGGCGAGGCGGCGATGAGGCGATGAGGCGATACGGAGCGCCTCACCGCCTCATCGTTTCGTCGCTGAACTGTCAGGCTGCCTCATGCGTGATCGCAGGGCAGCGCCCTAGACCTCTGCGGCGGCACATTCGTCATCGGGATGCGACAACAGCCACCAGACCGCCCTGTTCGTCGAGACTCCAGCGCGAGCCGTCCGTCGCGGGGATGCCGACGGCCCGCCAGCGTTCGGGCAAAGGGCGGGGCATAGCCAGCATGCCACCGCCGGGAGTATCGAGGAGAGTAAACTCAAGGCGTCCGCTGGCTGATCCGCTGATGGTTACGCGCACCTTCCAGCAGCCGTTCCACTCGCGGTAAAAGTCGTAGACCAGGTCGACCGGGCCGATCAGCCCGGTCAGCACCTCGCGGATCAGCGTACGAGCCACCGGCGCTCGGCGGCGCAGGTCGGTGAGAGGGATGGGTCGCTGCTCAGTCATCGAAAAAGTCCTTTCGCTACACTTCCGTTATGCAATACCGCAAAACTCGCCCGGTCACCTCGAGCGCCCGGCCCGTAAACGGGCGGGCTAGATTCTGCGAAGGCCGCCTGCGCGGCC
>CAIRFY010000600.1 GCA_903877945.1 uncultured Oscillochloris sp.
CTGCGCCGACGCCGGAACCGCCCGCGCAGGCGGGCGGCCAGCCGTAGGCTCCCGTGGCGCGACGTCAGTCGCCCGCTCTGCGCCCCTCCGATGGGTGAATCCCTCGATAGTCGCAGAGATGTGGGTAAAGATATGCCCTCAAAGGGAGAGGAACTGGGGCTGAGGGGCGGACGAGCTACCATTAAGCCCCTCCTTGTCCTGCTCCTCTTGGCCCTGGCCATGTGCCTGCCGTGGCTGGGCGCACCCGACCCGGTGGGCGACATGAAGCTGTCGGCGCGGCGCATGGGCGTTATGTACGAGCAAGGTGGCTTCAGCCAGGCGTTCACCAACGGTGGCGACTACATGCCCTTTCGGCTCTACATTCTGCGCGGCCTCTCGTATCTGGTGGAACCCCTCGGCGGAGCCTTCTACGACCCAGTGCCCGTCGTGACGCAGGTGCTGATCAAGCTGCCGAGCATAATGGCGCTGCTGGCAACGGTGGTTCTGCTCTACGGGTGGGCCAGGCGCTACGGTGGGCCTCGCCGAGCCGCCCTGGTGGCCGGGCTTTACGCGGTAATCCCGCCGGTGTGGATGAATGTGGCATGGTGGGGCCAAGTTGATGTGTTGCTGGCTCTGCCGATGGTGGCGGCGGTGGCCCTGTTCGATACGGGGCGCGGGCGCTGGAGTTGGCTCTGCTGGGCCGCCGGGGTGATGGTGAAACCCCAGGCGATCATCCTGGCCCCGCTACTGTATGTGCTGACCCTGCGCCGCTACGGGGCACGCGGGCTGGTGGAGGGCGGTGCCCTGGCGGCTGGACTGATCGGCCTGGCTTGTGCGCCCTTCGTCATGATCGACCAGGGGCCGGGACTCTATCAGGCCGCCGCCGGTGCGGTGGGGCGCTTCCCCCAGGTGACGAACCGGGCCTATAACCTGTGGTGGCTGGTGGCTGATGATGCGCCGATCTCGGATCTGAGGCGGGTGGCCGGGATGAGCTACCGGAGCATCGGCTTCGCCCTGGTGGCCCTGACGGCGGGACTGACAAGTCTGGCTGCCCTGCGTCGCCCCGATGGCCCCTCCCGCGCCGCCGCCGCCGCCACTCTGGCCATGGCCTTCTTCGCCCTGCCCACCCAGATCCACGAGCGTTACGCCTTCTTCGCCCTGCCCTTCCTGCTGCTCTGCGCCGCCGCCGATTGGCGTGCGCTGCTGCCCTTCGGCCTGCTGACGCTCACTGCGACGATCAATATCATCGGCGCTATCCCTGGCTTCTTCCCTGACGTGCAGACCATGATCGCACGCTCCAGCTTCCCCAGGGTGGTGGCCTGGGCGAATATGGCGATCCTGCTCGGCATGCTGATCTTTATGTGGCTCAACCATGCGCCACGCTCGGCGGACTCCGATGCGCCAGGATAATCCGCCAGCGGACGAACTGCTTGCGCAAGGGGCCGCAGCCATGCGCTCCGGCGAGCGCGCCCGCGCCCGCCAGTTGCTGGCCGCTGCGGTGCGGGCCGACCCGCGCAACGCCCAGACATGGTTCTGGCTCTCCGGTGCCCTCGATGACCCCGCCCAACAGCGCGAGTGTCTGGAGCGCGCCCTGGCCCTTGACCCCGAGTATGCGGCGGCGCAGCATGGGCTGGAGGATCTGCGTGTCGGCTCGGACGCCCCTCACCCCTCGCCCCACTCTCTGAGCGGGAGCGGGGAGTCGGACGGCCCTCATCCCCAGCCCCACTCTCTGAGCGGGAGCGGGGAGTTGGACGACCCTCTCTCTCCTGCTCAGGGAGCGGGGAGCAAGGATGAAAGCCATCCGGCAGAATTCCTTCCATCCCCCCTCGTCACCTTATTGCTCGGCGCGCTGGGTGGGATCGGCGTGGCATTCGACTGGGTGGCCTGGCGCGGGCTAGGCGCGGGAGCCAGTTTGGGGGCGATTCTGGTGGTCGTGGTGCTGGCCGGGGTACCCCTCGGTATCTCGGCCCTGGTCCTCGGCGGCGTGCTGTTGCGCATGACCGGGCGCGGGCTAGGCGGCGTGGGTGACACCGGAGCAGTGCGGGCCGGGCTGTCTTGGGCAGCGATCCCCCCGGCGTCCGGCCTGCTGCTCTGGGCCGGCCAGGTGGCGCTCATGCCGACAGTCAGCCTCGGCGCGGGCGCGGCGACGCACAAGCAGTCCCTCGCCATCAGCGTCTTCTGGGCAGTTCACGGGCTTCTGATCCTCTATTCAGCCTACCTGGCCATCGCCGGAGTAGCGGCGGCCCACCAGATCTCGCGCTGGCGTGCAGTTGCCGCATGGCTCATGGCTGCCCTGCTCGTCCTGGGCACCATGGCCGTAACATTCACTGGCTCGGCCCTGCTGATCTCGCTGCGCGGGGGATAGTTGTTTCTAAGACAAGGTTCGTGGATACTTTACAGTTTGTCGCCGGTCAGCCCTCACCCCCCAGCCCCCTCTCCCTGAACGGGAGAGGGGGAGTCGGATGCGTCCTGCTGCGGAATCTCCCCTCTCCCCGTGAGGGAGAGGGGCAGGGGGTGAGGGTCGCATAGAACTGTAAAGTACATGTGCCAATCCTGAAACATGCCTATAAGGAGAACCCCTATGTGGTCACAAGATCGCTACCTAGCAGCGTACCACTTCGCGGCGCGGGCGCACCAGGGCCAGATCTACCCCGGCACCGAACTGCCCTACATTCTGCACCTGGCCTTTGTGAGCATGGAGGTGATCGCGGCTCTACGCGATGAGCCGGATCGCGACGGCGACTTGGCGGTGCAGTGCGCCCTGCTTCACGATACCATCGAGGATACCGGCGTTACCTACGACGAACTGGCGACGGCCTTCGGGACAGCGGTGGCCGATGGGGTACTGGCGCTGAGCAAGGATACGGATCTGCCTAAGGATGCGCAGATGACCGATAGCCTATGGCGCATCCGTCTCCAGCCGCCCGAGATCTGGATGGTCAAACTGGCGGATCGAATCTGTAACCTCCAGTCGCCGCCCGCCCATTGGGCTGCCGAGAAGGTGGTGCGCTACCGCGCCGAGGCCGAGCAGATCTACGTGGCTCTGGCCGAGGCCAGTCCGTCCCTTGCGGCGCGGCTGCGTGAGAAGATCGCGGGGTATAGGATGTTTTAAATCGGGCGTTTTCGGCTTAACAGTCTCACCTGACCCTCACCCCCCAGCCTTTCACGGGTAGGTTTCTCATTATGCCGCTTTCTGATGCGGTTGCGGTGCTGATGAAGGGGTGAGACCAGGGCATGAGCAAAGTCAGATCCGGCCCCCTCACCCCCTGCCCCTCTCCCTCACGGGGAGAGGAGAGTTTCTTCATCAGGATGCGCTCGGCTCCCCCTCTCCCGTTCAGGGAGAGGGGGCTGGGGGGTGAGGGCTGTCCGGCGACCACACGACTTTGCACATGCCCTGGGGGTGAGACACGTGTCAAGCGTTTCCGGCCATGGTTCGGGGATAAACCGAGCATCGGGGATCGTGACCGTGGTGATCAAGAAGGAAACCAGGTTCGCTCAAAAAGTCTTTACACGTCTTTGCCCAGCACCCAAAAAACCTACCCCTGAAAGCAGGAGGGTGAGGGGGCCGAGGCTGTCCGAGCCCGCGAAGGTGGGCTTCGCCGACCAGAGCCCGCCCGTTTACGGGCCGGGCACGCGAACATGACGTGGCCCTAGCCATACGATGAGCAGGGGAGGATTTCGGAGAGGGCTGTGCCCTGCCCTCCTCCCCTGTCAAATAGCGTTTGAGGAATGGCACAATGCAACAGATCGACGATCTGCTGGTGCGGGTGAGTCGCAGGGAGCCGGGCAGCACGTCCTATGTTGTCGAGATGTGGCTGGAGGGCGGACGCCACGTGAACGCCCAGGATGAGCTACAGCTCGATGATTATGCCGTGCCGTCGCTCGGCGGCGCAACATCTCTGGCGACCCACGGGATCGAACTGTTCAACCGGCTCTTTAGCGGGCGGCTTTCGGTGGCTTTTCAGCAGGCATGGGCTGCTGCTGTGACCCGTAACCGCATCCTGCGGGTGCGTCTGGCCCTCGACGCCACGGCTCCTGCGCTCCACGCTGTACCCTGGGAGTTGCTGCACTTCGACGATAGCGGCGGTATGTCGCCCGCACGCGCCATGGCGGCCGATAGCCGCATCGCTTTCTCCCGCTATATTGAGAGCGCCACCTTCGATGAGGGTGTGCAGGTGAGCCGTCGCCCGGTGCGTCTGCTGCTTGTCATCTCTGATCCGCACGACCTCAAGGATCGCTGGGATCTTGTTCCCGTCGGACGGGCAACCGAGGAGCGCGATTTCCGCACCCGGTTTAGTTCGGCGGTCAGTTCGGGCCAATTTTGCTACGACATCTTGCCGATTGCCTCGGCGGAGGCTCTCCAGAGCGCCATCGCTCAGGGTGGTATCGATGGCGAGCAGCCCAGTGGCTATGATGTGCTGTTGTTTATGGGCCACGCCGCCTTCCACGAGCAGTATGGATCGCGCCTGCTGCTTGAGGATGCGGAGTCCCGGCGCGCCCGGCTTTATTCTGCCGACGATCTGGTGAGCCTGGTGCAGCAACTCCCAAAGAGCCACCGTATGGCGATGGTCATCTTGGTGGCATGTAACAGTGCGGCTACGACGACCAATAATGCGCTGAATAGTTTGGCCGCACGCCTCGTGATCGCTGGCGGGGTACCAGCGGTGCTGGCGATGCAACGTCTGGTCGAGATTACCCTGGCCCGCCGTTTCACCTACCACCTGAGCGATCACCTGCTGCGCGATGGGGTGATCGATGTGGCTGTCAACACCGCACGGCGGCGCGTCTTTACGCTCAATGACGTTGGCTGGAGTACGCCGACGCTCTACATGCGCTACGCCGATGGTCGGCTCTTCACGCCCAACCCGCAACTGGAGTACATTGAAGGCATCCTGACGAATCCGACCTATGTGCGCTGGAGCGGCTCGGAATTCATCGAGTCCGGCGTGCTGGTGGTTTCCCCTGGTCAAAGCTGGAACCTGCTGTGTTTGCGACCCGAGGATGCGCCAGCGAGCGTGAGTGTGATCGAGACTCTGCACCACATCATTGATTCGGGCCAGCCCAGTGGGCGTCGCCGCCACGTGACTTCAGCCGTTCGCCATAGCAATGTCATCGCCGTGATCGGGCCGCCTCACTCTGGCCAGACCACCATTCTCCAGCGGCTGGCCCACGATCTCGCTATGAAACTAACGAATAATCCGAGTAGTCCGCTGGGGGTGATGATCTCGCTCATCGGTTACGAGACTCAGCGCGGCTCCGGGCGTCTCGAACACCAGATCGTTGAGCAGGCCCGCGCCGCCAACGCCGCCCTTGGCGATGCGCTGGCCGACCTGTTTCGCTCGCAGACGACGGCCCCGACCAACGGCCAGCCGCCGCGCTATATTTTCCTGCTCGACAATCTCGACTGCTTGCCCGAGAAGGCCCGCATTGATGCGGCCAGCGACATGAGCGTCCTGGCCGCTCGCCTGATCGACCAGCAATTTGTGATCACCTCGTCGCAAGAGAGCTTTCCCGCCCAGGCGATCAGCGACGCGCATGTGCTGGTGATTCAGCCCTTAAACGAGCAGCAGATCTTCCGCTACATCCGCCAGCGTGAGGAGCACAACGCCTACCAGATTTTTGGTCAGATCCGCGACAACCGCCTGCTGGCCCTGGCCAGCGACCCCAGCCTGCTGGCTCTGATCTACACGCGCATGGCTGGCGACCAGCAGACTCGCCTGACCCGTAACCAGTTGGTACGGGAGTACCTCGACCACGCCCTCGGCAACATTAACCCGCGCTACAACATCGGCGACGCTGCCCATGAGAGCCTGGGTGCCCTGGCGTGGCACAGCCGTTGGAATCACCTAGATCATCTGCCGCTCAGCGATGCGTTCCGGGTAATGGCCGATGTGCGCCGTGACCGCGACTATAGCCTGGAGGATCTCTACCTCGCGCTCTGCGAGGCCCGCCTGCTGAGTGGTGTCAGTCAGGGCGCTGTCCGTTTCGTCAACCCGGCCATCCAGATGTACTGCGCCGCCGTGGCCCTGACGGCCCGTCTGGATCGCATCGAGCGGCTGCGCGACATTATCACCCTCTGTAGCAACCCGCAGCGGCAAATCTGGTGGGAGGACGTGATCTACGCGCTGGCCGGCTTGATCAGCGATCCGGTGCCGCTCTTCGAGAACTTGGCCGCAGCCATCCGTGCGGGCAGTTACACCCACGCGCTGATCGCCGCCCGCTGCTTGGAGGCTCTGCCGCCCGATCAGGACGCCCACCTGCCCACTGGTTTACGTAACGAACTCCTCGACGCCTGCGTGCTCCGGCTGCGCGCCGACCGCGAGCCGGACGCTGACCGGCGCGAGCAGATCGCCACTGCCCTTGGACGTATGAACCACCCTCAGGTACGCGATGAACTGCGCCGGATCTTGATCGAGCGTGTGCGCAAGACGAGCAGCGGTATGCGCTACGAGTACACCAATGTGCGGATCGCCGCCGCCCGCGCACTGCGTAATATCTACCTCCCGAGCAGCCTGAAGTCCCGTCGCGACGATCCGCGTGATGAGCTTGACGACCTCCTGCTCACTCGTAACCGATCCGACATGGTATCGCTGGCTGAACAGGTGAACGTGAGTCCGTCCGGCACCCCGCCCGTCGCCGACGATGTGCTTGTTCGGTTGATGCGAATTTGGGCGAAACAGGAGAGTCCCCGCGAGGACGAGGACGAACGCCCCCGCGAGGACGAGGACGAACGCCCCCGCGAGGACGAGGACGAACGCCCCCGCGAGGATCTCCGCGATAGCCTGAGCAGCGCGTCCAATCCGTCCGAACCCACCCCCGTCGCCAACGCATTGGACACCATGAGTACTATCGGGTATAAAGATCTCCAGATCGCCTTGTGTACCATGAGTGACAGCGAGTATAAGCAGCTTCAAGATGACCGCAATAGAGACAAGGAGGTTCACAAGGCCCGCAAGGAGTCTCGCGATATACCGCCTGATCCCGCCCCAACGGCCAGCGGCTTGGATACCGCCAGAAGACTTCAGATCGCCTTACGCACATTGAGCAACAGCGAGTACACGAAGCTTCAAGAAGCCCGCAACGAGTACAGAAGGATTCAAGAAGCTCGCACCGAGTTCCGCCTTCTGCTCAACTCAGAGGATCCGCCCGAGCGTGCGCTTGCCGCCTTCGCCCTGGCCGACATGCGCAACGTCAAGTTCAAAAAACTTCAGGATGCCCGCCATCTCCTGCGCGTGATCCTTGGCCCCAGAGACACCGCCGACGCGGTGATCAGCACAGACCGGGAGGATACGATGTGGGCAGCCGCAGACGCCCTGACGCTCTTTGAGCCAAGCTATGTAGCCCCGCTGCTAACCGTACTAGCGCGGCGCAAGCGCAACATCCCCGACAGCGCGGCCCAGCAACTCGCCTACCTCGCTGGACGTATACGTGCCACTGATGAGGATGTGATCGACTGGCTGATCAACCTGCTCGTCACCAACCCCAGCCAGATGATTAAGAGCAAGGCGCTCCAGAGCCTGGCGTGGATGGGCATGGGCACGGAGAAGCGGCGGCTCGATCTGGGCGACGGTCGACCTGGCCCAACGCTCAAGGAGATCATCCAGGATATTGCCGCTGGGCGGACGATCCGCCCGCTCAAGCGCGGAGTCTATACGGTCACCCCGTATGAGGGCGACATTGATGGCAAACCGGCCTATCTGCGGAGTAAGGCGATTGAGGCTCTGGCTTGGATCGGTGACGCCGACACCCTCAAGGATTTCGACACGGAGGTAGCCGGTTGGCCGCTGGATCTGCGCGAGCGATGGTATAAGGCCGCAGCCATGATCAAGGAGCGCACGGGGGGCACGTAGGTGATCTGGCACTCGGCTCACGCCCCATCATCAGAGCTGTTCTCCGGCCCTCACCCCCTGCCCCTCTCCCTGAGCGGGAGAGGGAGAGTCGGATACGTTCTGTTGCGAAATCTCCCCTCTTCCCGTGAGGGGCAGGGGGTGAGGGCATGAGCAAAGTCAGCTCCGGCCCCCTCACCCCCTGCCCCTCTCCCTCACGGGGAGAGGGGAGATTC
>CAIRFY010000601.1 GCA_903877945.1 uncultured Oscillochloris sp.
CGTCTCCGCCAAGGCGATGCTCTCGCATCCTCGCGTCCTCGCGTCTCCGCCAAGGCGATGGGGCGAGGATGCGACGAGGCGATGCTCTCGCGTCCTCGCGTCCTCGCGTCTCCGCCAAGGCGATGCTCTCGCATCCTCGCGTCCTCGCGTCTCCGCCAGGGCGATGCTCTCGCATCCTCGCGTCCTCGCGTCTCCGCCAAACTGTCACGCTGTTCTGAACCATGTTTAAAACAAGGTTTCCTGTGCTAGGTTTCAGCGTGACAGTTCAGGCCAGAATTTGGTATCCTGATGCGCTCGACCTGAAACCTGAAACCGCGAACCTGAAACCTTGCCTACGCCGGTATCATCTTCTCGGGTATCTGGCTATCCACCCGTGGGCCGTTGTCTGGTATCAGGCGGATGTAGGTGCCGTCGGGCTGAAGGATATGGGCGCGCACATTGTCGTTCAGGTAGGTGCCCAGCAGCTTGTCGCGAACAAACGCGACCAGGGCCGGATCCTCCAGCGGGTAGAGTTCCTCGACGCGCCGATCCAGGTTGCGATCCATAATGTCGGCGCTGCCGAGGTAGAGGACGGGCGTGCCGCCGTTGGCGAAGTAGTAGATCCGGCTGTGCTCCAAGAACGACCCAATAATGCTGCGCACCTGGATGCGCTCACTCAGGCCGGGCACGCCGGGGCGCAGCGAACACATCCCGCGCACGATCAGGTCGATCTGCACCCCGGCCTGCGACGCCTCGTAGAGCAAGTCAATGAACTGATGATCGACCAGGGCGTTCATCTTAAAGATAATCTGGCCATCGCCATGTTCGCGCTGGCGCTGGATCTCACGGCGGATCATGTCCATCAGGCGCTGGCGTAGCGTAATCGGGGCGACCAGCAGTGAGCGGTAGGTGGACTGACGACTGTAGGCGGTGAGGAAGTTGAACAGATCCACCACATCGGCGGCAATGTCGGGGCGGCAGGTGAACAGCCCAAGGTCGGTATAGACACGGGCGGTGCTGGCGTTGTAGTTGCCGGTGCCCATGTGAACGTAGCAGCGGATGCCGTCCTGCTCCTGGCGCACCACCATCGCCAGCTTGGCGTGGACTTTCAGCCCCAGCAGACCGTAGACGACATGCACCCCAGTGCGCTCCATCGTCTTGGCCCAGATAATATTGTTCTCCTCATCAAAGCGGGCCTTCAGTTCCACCACCGCCGTCACCTGCTTGCCCTGCTCACGGGCGTGGATCAGCGCCTTCACGATGGGTGAGTTGCTGCCGACGCGATAGAGGGTCTGCTTGATCGCCAGCACATGCGGATCATCGGCGGCAGCCTGGATGAAGTCGATCACCGGCGAGAAGGAGTGGTAGGGATGGTGCAACAGCACATCGCCCTGGCGAATAGTGTCGAAGATGTCGCCGCCGCCGCGCAGCACCGACGGCAGCGTCGGCATATGCGGCGGATCCTTGAGGTCGGGCCGGTCGATCTTGAGCAGGGCCATCAGATCGGCGATTCCGAGGGGGCCGCGCACCGTGTAGAGGTCACGCGGGCCGATCTTCAGGTTTGTCAGCAGCAGATTACTGATCCGCTCAGGCATCGCCTTATCAACGGTAATCCGCACCACCTCGCCAAAGCGGCGCTGGCGCACGCCCTGCTCGATGCTGGAGAGCAGGTCGTCGGCCTCATCCTCCTCGATCTCCATATCGGCGTTGCGGGTGACGCGAAAGGGGGCCGACATCACCACCTCCATGCCGGGGAAGAGCATATCGAGGTGCGCGGCGATCACCTGCTCGATCCAGACAAAGCAGTGACGCCGCCCGATGGCATGTCCATTTGGCCCCTCACAGAGGTCGGGCGGCAGCGGGATCAGGCGCGGCAGCACCTCGGGCACCTTGACGCGGGCGAACAGCTCGCCCTTCTGCGGATCATGGATCATCACCGCAAGGTTCAGGCTCAGGTTCGAGATGAACGGGAAGGGCCGACTACTGTCGAAGGCGAGGGGCGTCAGCACCGGGAAGATCTGCTGGTGGAAGAACTCGGCCACCCAGATGCGCTGGGCGTTGCTCAGGTCGGCCATATTCAGCAGATGGATGCCCTGCTCAGACAGGCTTGGCAGCAAGTCGTTCAGCAGCAGCTCGCGCTCCTGCTCCATCAGCGGCAGCAGGGCCTTGCGGGCCGCCTTCAGTTGCTCCGTCGGCGTGAGCCCGTCGGGCGATTGCTTCTGCACGCCCGCGCTGATCTGCTGCAGGATGCCACTCACGCGAATCATAAAAAACTCATCGAAGTTCGACGCAAAGATCGCGAGGAACTTCACCCGCTCCAGGAGCGGGTTCGCCCGGTTCAGCGCCTCGCCAAAGACGCGGCGGTTAAACTCGATCCAGCTCAGTTCACGGTTCAGGTAGGAGGGCGCCACAGGAACCTGCGCCTCAGCCACCTCGATCTGCGTTAGCGCCTGCACGCTCATGCGGGGTGCCCTTATATACTTTTTGTTGTAACAGTGATGCTTGGTAGTATATCTACCTGACCGGGCCACGTCAACGGATCTCTTCGATTCATCCAGGGCTGATGCAAAGTCACCCGCCGGCCCTCACCCCCTAAACCCCTCTCCCTCACGGGGAGAGGGGGCTGGGGGGTGAGGGCTGCCCGACGATTACACGACTTTGCAACAACCCTGGATCATCCTTCAACCGCGTTGACGATATGTTCAAGGCGAGCGATCCGTCCGGCACGGTCAATGTCGATGGCGATCAGATCGATCCGGCAAGGTGTGTGGGCATGTAGTTTCGCCTCGACCATGTAGGCGTCGGCGAGATCACGTAGGCGTCGGAGCTTCGCGGGCGAGAGACTCTCCTCAGGGGGCACCGGGCCACCGGCGCGGCGGGTGCGTACCTCGACAAAAACAATCTGGTCGCCCTGGTGGACGACCAGATCGATCTCACCGATGCGGCAGCGCCAGTTGCTCACCAGGATCGTGTAGCCTGCGCGAACTAGGTGAGATCGGGCGGCGGACTCGCCGAAGTTTCCCAGATCGCGCCTAGTTGAAGGCATATTTACGCCAAACATCGTGATGCTCGATCTCGCCAAGCAGCGCGAAGGCTAGGTACTGCGGTTGACGGGGGGTGGAGAGCAGCAGCATATTCGCCTGATCGGGGGTGCGCCCGCCCTTGCGGTGATTACACTCGCGGCAGGCCGTCACCACATTCTCCCACGTCGTAGTTCCACCCTGCGAACGCGGCACCACATGATCCATCGTCAGATGGACGCGACCGGGCTGCGTACCGCAGTACTGGCATGTCTCGCGGTCGCGGGCGAAAATGCCACGGCGTGAACACGGCAGCTTCAGGCGGCGCGGAATACGGATGTAGCGCACCAGGCGAATCACAAGGGGCACATCGAAGGAGATCTGGCGGGCGCGAAGCTGCTGCTGGGCCGCCTCGATCAGCTCGGCCTTCTCCTGCAGCAGCAGGACAATGGCGCGGCGCACCGAAATAAGCTGCAGTGGCTCGTAGCTAGCGTTGAGGACGAGGACTCGCTGCAAGACGCCCACCCCCTTTAGGAACCACTTGTTATGGTTAACAAAGGCTCTCTGCGCGGGGTAGGGTTGTTCCCGCCTAGAGAGCCAAGACGCTGGCACGGCTCGCGGAGGAGACAGCGAGGATCGCACGCATCACCGCGTTCCGCGCACAGCCGCTACGGTCTGCGGTGAAGGCGCGGTACGCGACAAAGGCGGCGCAGCACACGGGTGCGCTCGCCGCTCGTCGGTACGACCCTGAGATATGACGATCACCACTGCTCATGCCCGCCCCAGTGTTACGCCTCGCCACGGGCGTAGGAAGGATTTCTGTCAAAATATGTACGTAGGGTATCACGCCTTGTTGGGAGTTGTCAACTTGCGTCATGTCGGCGATAGGGTTACGTCAAAGTCGTGTGATCGCCGCTCAGCCCTCACCCCCCAGCCCCCTCTCCCTGAACGGGAGAGGGGGAGTCGGAGGCATCCTGCTGCGGAATCTCCCCTCTCCCCGTGAGGGAGAGGGGCAGGGGGTGAGGGTCGGCGGGCAACTTTGACGTAGCCCTGTGTCGGCGAGGCGACCCCTGTGGAAATATGGTATTATCCATTACAAATGGCCGCTATCCGCGTCCTAGTTCCGAGGGAACGAAATCATGGCTGCCATCAGAATTCTGATCGCCGAGGATAATGACCTTGTCTCCCTCACTCTTGAGGAGCAACTGAGGGGACTTGGCTATGATGTGATCGGGATCGCTCGTACTGGTGCCGAGGCGATCACGCTGGCAAATCGGCTAAAACCCGATCTGATCATGATGGATATTCGCATGCCCGAGATGGAGGGCACCGAGGCGGCCGCCCGCATCCGCGACCAGATGCCGGTGCCGATCATTATGCTCACCGCCTACGCCGATAAGGATACCGTGCGCAAGGCTGAGGCGGCCGGTGCCCTGGCCTACCTCGTCAAGCCGGTGAATGAGGTGGAACTGCCCCCGGCCATCAATATCGCGATAGCCCGCTTCCGCGAGATCCAGAGCCTGCGCTCCCATGTGAATGAGTTGGAGGACTCGCTAGAGGCGCGTAAGCTGATCGAGCGCGCCAAGGGTATCTTGATGCAGCGCCTCGGCCTTAACGAGCGCGATGCCTACGAGCGGCTGCGCCAGCGCGCCCGCGATAAGCGTGCAAAGATGAAGGACATCGCCCAGGCGATCATTGAGGCTGAGGAGTTGCTGGGCTCTTAGGTGATTGTGGATTTTTGATTGTGGATTGTGGATTGCAGGGACGTGGAATTTTTTAATTGTTCCATTATGCGTGATCTGTCACACTGAGCGAAGCGAAGTGTCCCGGCATCCGTATCGCCCTCCGGGACGCTTCGCTCAGCGTGACAGATCGCCGTCGCCGCGTTCCAGACATATTCGCTCGCGTCATACCAGTCAAGGATCTGCGGCTCGTGTGATGCTGAGGATCAGCGATGCGTGAGTATCCCAAACGCATAAAGCGGCTCATTCGTGAGTACGCGGCCAGAGCCGTATGAGGCCGAGCTTGGCAAGGCCCTCGGCGAGCTGAGCGACCGCATCCACGCCTTTAGCCGAGGCCCGGCCCGTGAGCTGTGGCAGCGCTACAATGCGGGCCTCGACGATAGAGCAATCCTAAACTGGTTATGAAAAGGAGTCGAGCCTTTAGGCGGCCTTATCCGGCTAAAGCCTTGACTCTACACAACAACCCCAAGAGGATTGCGATATGCAGGTCGCCTACGCGATCGTGACCGGCCTCCTATCACCGCGCTGCGCGAAGAGTCGGGCCGTCGCCAGCCCGATACCACCCGATGCGCCAGTCACAATGGCGATGTTCAGGAAGTTCGTGCGTACCCCATGGTGAGCGCTGGCCCGTGACACAGGGTTTGATAGACCACCAACAAGGTGTTTGAGGGGGTTGGGGTATCTCGGCATGTCGCTCAACACCGATGGCTGAGCCTCGTTGTAGCATAGGAGTTCTATACGGGACTGCCATTATATTACGCGGTAGTCGCACCAAGGTCGGGCGCCGTGGGACGGGCTGCGTATTGGACGCAGGCAAGGTCGAGCACATCGGACACCCGAATCCGCATGCCGCGAATACACGGCCGCCCGCCGCACTGCTCAGGATTGATCGTAGTGCGTTCCAGCCCGTCCACACGAGACTCCTTGCCGTACCAGATCATCGCTAGGACAAGGTTTCAGGTGCCAGGTTTCAGCTTTACAGTGTGGCGAGGAGGCGAGGTGGCGAGGTGGCGAGGAGGCGAGGAGGCGAGGTGGCGAGGTGGCGAGGAGGCGAGGTGGCGAGGTGGCGAGGAGGCGAGGTGGCGAGGAGGCGAGGAGGCGAGGTGGCGAGGAGGCGAGGAGGCGAGGAGGC
>CAIRFY010000602.1 GCA_903877945.1 uncultured Oscillochloris sp.
ATGAGGCGGTGAGGCGCTCCGTATCGCCTCATCGCCTCATCGCCTCATCGCCTCATCGCAAGACGGTCACGCTGAATGTGCCCATTTTGAAACATGCATTAGGCATGGTTCAAACCAGCTTAACAATTCAGCGACGAAACGATGACGCGGTGAGGCGCTCCGTATCGCCTCATCGCCTCATCGCCTCATCGCAAGACTGTAAAGCTGAATGTGCCCATTTTGAAACATGCCTTAGACAAGGTTTCAGGTGCCAGGTTTCAGCTTTACAGTGTGGCGATGAGGCGAGGATGCGACGAGGCGATGCTATCGCATCCTCGCCTCATCGCGTCTCCGCCACACGGTAAAGCTGTTCTGAACCATGCATTAGGGTGACAGTTCCACGAGAGTACGTGACACGACAAGGCGATGTCGGCGTGTCCCCGCCTCATCGCCTTATCGCCTTGTCGCCAAGCTATCATTGACCGAATAACACACATGCTGCCTAGCTCTTGTGATCGCTACCACTGTTGTTCACGACCGGGATCTTGATTCGCCGGACGGGGGCAGATGTCGCGTCAGGTGGTGTGATGGAGATAATACTATCCGTCACCGCAACAATGATTGCCCGACCGAGCTGGAAAATCCCTTCCGTCTGGAAGAAAAACCAGCGACTATAGAGGTTCCAGACATCGGTGCCAGTCGTGTAAACCTCTTTGGTAAACGCCTCAACCCCCTGCGGGGGCAGTACGCCGATCAGAAACCCGCGCAGTATGGACACCAAGGGCTGAAGAGAGAGGTCTACCTGAGCAGGAGCCGAACCTACGTTCGATCCCGTGCTAACACCGTTCGACGCTACGTAGGGTGGGGTGGAAGGCGGTGTATAACTGGGGGCAGGGGCACTCGTGGGCGCACGATAACTTTCCATGTTCGACGCCTTAAACGTCGGCTCGCCTGGTGATAACCACGGGGCGCGTGCGGTGGAAACCGACGACGATGCAGATCCCGAGCTTACCCGACTTACGCCTTGGCCCGGATCAAAACTCTGCGCCTCATCGTACTCAAGGTTCAGAAACCGACGAAGGAAGCCCGGCATCCATCTGTACGGGTTGTTGGTGGTGTCATACTTAGCCATAACGGTGCCTCTCACTACGCCAAACAAACACCTAGCCAAACGCAAGCAGCCGTCGTCGCTGACGCGTATGTGGTGCGAAGCAGACGTCGATGATTTGCTCCAGATCGTCGTTCGGATAACGTCGATCAAGGGTTGTGACCGACTCAAACACATAGTTGAGTTGCTCGGGAGCAATCTCGTTCGTGCAGCGTACGACCCGCTTAATGAAATAGCGACGGTAGTTCAGGCTGTAGCGCAGGGTTACCGCAGCGACATGGTTAAGGATAGCATCCCGCAGTTCAAGGTTATCGCTATAACGTTTGAGCCAGCGGCCCAGGCCCAGTCGCTCGCTGCGATCAAGGTAGAAATTCACGAGGTCGGAGAGACTGACATCATTGTTGAGGGTGACAATCTCGGCCCAACGCTTTGCGAAGGACTGGCGGGCGAAGGCGGAGATCTCGCCGAGTTGGTTAATTAAGTTGCTGGCGGTATAGTAGGGTTCGCGCTCGAAGGTGCGATTCAGCCCCGTCTCGCGCTCAGCCAGAAGCGAGAGCGCCTCGCGCAGCACGCCATCGCTGTTATCGTAGCCGCCGCTCCGCATGTGCATCTCGTGGGCAAGCTCGTGGAGTGCGATCCCGATACTACCGTCCTCATCCCATCGTCCAAGGCTCACAACCGAGCCACTGGTCGGTGAGAAACTGCCACTATCACCCCAAGGACTCATTCCGGCCCCGCCGTCAAGCGCCTCGAAGATAAGCCGTTGCTCAAGGATGCCAGAGGCCAAATCCGCCCCCCACATATGACGCGCCAGACGACGAAGCTTGCGTGCCATCTGGGTGGGGCGATAGTGATACTCGCCGACGTTCAGAGTCTGCTCGCCGGCCCGCTCCATATCAACCACCACACGCTGGCCGCCGGAACGGAAAAGCAATTGCATTGTTACCCCCTTACGCCGCGAAGAAAGAGTCGTAAGATCTGCCCTACTTGCTCGGGCAGCTCAAAGAGGATCAAGTGACCACACTTTGGCACTTCCAGGTAGGTGCCATTTTGCGCCAGGGCCATCAGCTTACGTCCGCTGGCCGGGCGCATAACCGGGTCGCCGGCACCAGCGACCAGCAGGGTCGGCTGTTGCAGACCGCGCATCTGCTCACCCACGGCGTCGAGAACCTCGCGCCGGGCGATTTCGCGGCTCGAAACCCGAATTGCCTCGGGGTCGCAGCAGCGCAGGCTGAGAGTGCCGAGTTTGACATCATTCACTGGCGGGGTATTCTTGGCGAGTACCAGACGGGCATAGATAAAAGGCAGCCACCACAGCCCGAGCCGCTCAATCGGCCGCAGCAGCCGGTTGAAGACGAAATCGAGCAGTTTAGGGACAAACTTAGACGCAAAGGGATAATAGGGCATCAGGCTAAAGTTAAGGAACGTCAGCGAGCGCACCCGATCAGGGACAGTCGCCCCATAATGGAGAGCGACAAAGGCTCCAAGCGAGAACGACGCAACGTGCTGCGGGCCAAGGCCGAGCGCATTGCCAAGGGTCTGCAAATCCTTGCTAAAGCCCGCTATGGTATAGTCGCACGCCGGGTCGCTATCAGAGAACCCGTGCCCCTTGAGATCATAACTGATCACCCGATAGCCTGCATCTGCCAAGGGATCAATAATACGATGCCACCAGAGTGCCGAACAATCCCAGCCATGCACAAGTATCAGTGGCTCACCATTGCGTGGGCCGACATCCTGGTAATGGTGGACAACCCCATTCAGCTCAATGAACTGCGCCCGACGAAGCAGTTCAAGCTCGTGCTCAAATCGGTGGCGATCGCCATGGCTGAGCCTACCAGCGAGCTTCGTCTCAACCTCAGCTCGATACGACGTATATTTTGCTGTCGGCAGAGATGTCTGCGGCGGCACCCCAACCGCAATTGTACCACTCAGCACCGCATTACCTCCATCCATATCCACAGCCAGAGGTGGCTACTCAACCCAGAGACGGAGAACTTCGCCCTCAACCCGTGCGCGCAGCCGCCCGCCCTCACTCAAGCCAGACAGCAACATATGGCGACGAACCTGACCAAGGCGCACCACCACCTCCTCGTTCGCCACAGCGATATCGAGAGCCTTGGCATTGAGGAACGGGATCGCCAGACGCAGTTCGCGCTCCGCAGTCGTCGTCGTATGCGCCGGAGGCGTATTGATATCACCATCGCGATAGAGAATAGCGCCACGAAGCGCCCACGCATCGCGATCAGTCGGTGTTGAGAAAAGCGGCTCAATTCGTAACGTCGGACGGGCATGTCCGCCCTCGTGTCCAAAGATTTGGCGTGTCTCAAAGCTGACATCCGTCGGCTCGCCGGGGACAATCAACTCATCGACAGCCAAGCCATAGAGGCCGAGGATGCTGAGGTCACTCTGGATAGTCGGCAGCCGCAACTCCTCGGGGCTGGTGACGAGGCGCACCCGTGTCCCGGTAGATGCGTCAAGCCGAGCGCGGTACCCCTCAAATTCAGCGCGCAGATCCTGGAGCGGCGCAACCGTACTGGTCGAAATAAGCGCCGAAGGAATAAGTGCCGCATCCTGAGACGTGCGTGAGCGTCCGGGGCCACGATCCAACCCGAAGACCAGCCGGAGCAACCAGCGTGTCGCATCGGACAGGGCCAATCCACGGATGAGGCTATCGGGCGTGGGGCCATCGAGAACCAGCAGGTCAAAGTTTCCCGTCTCTCGGGCGCGTTCGCCCACGATGAGGGCGCTAATGGCGTCCATCCCCGGAAAACTGGGCAGTTCGTCGCTGCTGATGTCGCGCAGGCGCGAGGTTAGCCCGTTGCGCAGCGCCGGGCGCAGAAGCTCCCAGCGCGCACTGATCTCCTCCGTTGGGTCAATCTCGATTGCTGCGAGGTTTGCCTCCAATTCAAGCGGGCGTGAGCTAAGATTTTGGCCAAGGAGCGCACCGATCAGATGGCTCGGGCCAGCGGAGGCGAGCAACACACGCTGGCCTCGTCGGGCGGCGTGGAACGCCGTGGCGAGGGCTGCAGCGCTGCGATGGAGCATTGTATGGCCGGAAAAGATTAACAGTCGCATGTATAGTGTATCGTGCCGCGTAGCAAGCGCCTCGCGCTCACCATCCAGCACGTGTATTAGGCCGCCTCAACGCGCACCTTATCGGCGGGGTCGGGCGCACGTTCAGACTGACTGCCTCCGGGAACTTCGTGAAACTCTAGGCGAAGCACACCATCCTCGTAGCGGTGTTTTCCGAGTTTACAGTCGTAGAGGATGCGCGGCAGAGCGATTGTACGCTGAAGCCGACCGACGGTGATCGTCAAGTCGGTGCCATTGCGGATAAGATCGACAGTATCGCCATCACCAATGAAAGGCAGGCGCAGACACAGGTCGAAGAGGCCAGATTCGCCCTCATCATTCCACTGGTCGAGCCAGATCGGTCGCTCGTCGAACAGCAAGGCACCGGGATCGGTATCGCCAAACGTAGCGCGTCCAATCTCCTCAAGGGCGGTAATGCCAATCGGTTCGCCTTCCTGGAGTACCGTGCGAAAAATCGGCGTGGGCATAAAGCTACTATCGATATCGGCCAGATAGCCGCGCTGGAGGCTCACCCAGTAATCGAAGTAGGGGCCGAGGTCGGCGCGGCGGGGCAAAATCTTATTGACCATGATCGCGTCGAGCATCAGGCCGTAAAGATTGATGAAGGTGTAGGCCCGGCGGGTCTCCATAAGGGGCAACTTCTCGGGGTTGAGTACCAACCGGATGCTCACCTCAGGACTGAGCAAGAAGTTCGCAAGCTGCTCCATCTTCTCTAGGAGCGTGCCCACCTCATCGAAGAAGCGATCCTCGGGCAGATCGCGGCGGAAGGGGCGAGCCACATTTGCGATACCCCGATAGACCTTGAAGAACTTCTTACCGGCGTCACCGCCGATGATCAACTCGGGATACGCCAGGAGTCGCAAGGTATTGCCGGTAGGTGCCGTATCGAGGACAATCGCATCCCAGCGACCGCTCTGGGCCTCGGCCATCACGCGCTGGAGGGCAAGGATCTCATCGAGCCCTGGCTGGTTCGCCAGTTCAGCCGCCGTCGAGCGTTCGACTCCACGGTTCGAGTAGGTGGAGGTGACAAACTGCTGAAACCCGCTCAGGTTCTGCCGCCACTCGTAGATCGTATCCACCTCAAGGCCATAGAGGCAAGGCGCGATCTGCGTGGCCCGGTCGCGGCTGATCTCAACGCCGAGCGCATCGGCCAGTGAATGGGCGGGATCGCTAGAAAGCACGAGTGTGCGCCGCCCCATACGGGCGAGCACCGTCGCAGTGGCCGCCGAGAGAGTGGTTTTACCAGTCCCACCCTTGCCTGAGTAGATGATGACTCGCGTCATAGGGTAGTGTCAACCATATCTTGTGTGAGGTATGAGCGTCGGAAGGCGATCACACCTCACACAGAAGCACAATCGCTATCGCTCATCGTCGCTGACGACTGCCGACACCGGTCGCTGCTCCTCGTCATTGCGACTTATCGCCAGCCGACGCACGGGGACGCGCTGAGGGGCGGGAACCACCCGTGGCACCACAGACACCTCGGGCGCTGCCCGTGCCGCAGCAGGCACCACGGACACCTCAGGCGCTGCCCGTGCCACCACAGACACCCTGGGTGCGACATCACCCACGGATTGATCCGCACGACGCACGCTAATGCTACGGCGAACAGCACCAGGCGCGGGAGTCTCGGTTGAAGGCGAACTCTCAACTGGTGCGATCTGCGGAGGACTCTCAGCCCGAGCGGGAGTACCGTGCTGATCCGTTGAACCCACCTGGATGCGGTTGCGTCGAGCCGGGGACTGGGCCCCGACCGTCGCGTCTGGTGCGGGTTCAGCGAAGCGGACAACCGCACGCACCACCGGGCCAACGGAGGCAAAGGGGCCATTTTGCGCCTCTTGCTGCGCGGCAGCCTGGTAGATACCAAACATCGCATTGCGGCGCACCTGCGGGTCTTGCATCCCGCTCACCATCTCGGTTGCCCCACTCATGATCTCACCTGCGCGGCGCATGCTCCGGGCGAGACTTCGAGGCGCCTCAAGGAAGAGTTGCAAGGTACGGCTCATCTCGTACATGCTGGGCTGCTCGGGCATACCTGACATCTGGTTCGGCATCGGCATCCGACCGGGCATCGGCATCCGGCCCGGCATGGGAAGGGCGGGCGTACCATCGCCAGCGGGCAAGCTACTCCGGCGGCTCTCATAGTCGGAGATCAGATTACCGGTGCTTTTCGGCGCATCTTCTGACCCATCGACAGCGCGCTGCCACCAGCGCCGTTTGGGCTTTGCAGCAGGCTTAGGTGGGGGGGGAGGCATCAGCGGCTCAGGCGCAAATACAAAGGAGGACATCGCTCGTTGCTTATCGAGCGTGGGGAACTGCGCGGCGAAGGCCGCCTGTAGCGTCTCGCCCGTCATCCCCGCTATAGTCTGGTCACCGATCCAGCCAATCATATTGGACAGCGGCGTAATATCATCGGCGGGCATATAATCGAGCGTATTAACAATCAGCCGCTCGCTTTGGGGCCGATCTGCAACTGCCCCGCGAAGTGAAATGCGGCGCGTGCGGGGGGCGACAGCGGGCAGGCGGAAGGCCATCACGACCCGCCCGTGCCACGGATCCCACGTCTCTGCCTTCGCCACATCCGCATCCTGCCAGGAAAACTTATCAATCGTATCGTTGAAAAACCCACGAGCCCACATGATCAGCCGTCGGTCGGTGAGAGCAACGAAGTCAGTGAGAGCAATCCCACCGATGCGTCGGCGTTTCTCGTCCAGCAATATGCCATCGAAGAGCGCAAGGAGCAGTTCATCCTCTTCCAGGATGCCGCGTTGGCGCAACTCCTCAGCGCTGGCTAGATTAACATTCGTGCCGAGGTACGGGTGGATACTCATCATCTACCTCCTAGGGCTGCTGACGGGGGCTGGTCGGCGGTAAAGGCCGGATCATCAGGCCCTACGCTTATCGACCATCATCCACATCAGCGTCGCCAGATCCGCTGACGGGGATAGAGGAGCGGGGGAACGTTCTGGGAGAAGAGTTTGCCGGGCCGCGACGGCGCAGCGGAATCTCGCGGCGGTCGGGCGGAACCTCTGCATCGGCGGGGCGAGCGTCGGCCTTCGGCCCCGAGGCACCTGAACTCGCACGGCGCAGCGGGATCTCGCGGTACATGGCATCCTGCGTAGCAGCGGCGGACGAGGACTCGGCATACCCGGCGGGCGCCGCGCTCTCGGATGCGCCGTTGCTGTTGCTGTTGCCGTTGCCATTACTGTTGCCGTTGCCGTTGCCGTTGCGCTGACGGTTCAGAAAAGCCATGGCCATCTGCTGAGCATTCGGATTGGTGGACACCGTCTGCACCAATTCATTTACGGCACGCACAGCCTCGGTTATTTCCCGCAAGCTCATACCATTCATATCGAAGGGCAACTCCGTCTCGCGCAGCGAGCGGCGCAGCGTATCCCACGCAGATCGAGCGAGACGCCCTGCGGTATAGATCCTCTCAGGGGGCAGACCGACCGTATCCTGACTGAAGCCCGGCCCAGGCATAAGCGGCTGTGAAGACGCCCCAGGCCAGCGATACGGTGACTCACCGGGCCGTTGACCATCAACATGTCCATAGATCTGCTCACCGATCACCGAGATAATTTCCGGCCCCGCCGCGCGTGCGTCAACCCCCAATGCAGCGAGTTCCTGAGCGGTCTTGGCCGCGCAGCGCAGCAGAGTCTGAGCAGCCTGAAGACTTGCGACAGGCATCAAGGCGAGGGTAAACCGCTGCTCATCCTCGTCGGGGGCGACGAAAGAGAGCGAGATCTGGGCGTGGATGGGATCAAGCCCAACCCCCTGCACCAACCCCAGTTCCGTAAGCGGGAAAGCGTAGCAGATATGGCCGGCGTAGTCTCGCGCCCAGAGCAGCACGCGCAGCGTCGTGAGCAGACAATAATCGTGCAACGTAGGGCCGCTCAGCCGTTTACCACTCGCATCGAGCAACACACCGTCAATCGCGAGGAGCACCTGCTCATCGCGCTCCAAGAGGCCCAGCGTCTCAAGCTCTTCGAGGTGCGCTGGAACGACCGTATGGCTGTAGTAGAGCAGGTTGATCATAGCGGCAACATGGCACAGACAGCAGGCAACAGCGATCCAAGCGGATGAAGCTGTTGCCTGCTGTCTATTGCTGTCCTAGCGATTGAAGCGCGAGCGGATGCGCTTCGGGCGGAAGCTGCTCACGTCGGGGGTGCTATAAGCGCCCTCGCCGCTGCCGCTGCGGGAAATGCCAGGATACGCATTGCGATTGATGGTCTCTACCGCTGCCGACGTACCCTGCAGCAAATTGGAAACCCACTGCCAGTGTCCCTGGAACATGATGTCGCCGATCTGCGCCACCTGCCCTGCGGACTCCGAGAACCAGCCTCGTGTCGTGGCCATTCAAAACCTCCTATAGGTGAACCGGACGCTCCATTATAGGCTACGGGGCGGAGCCCCGGTAGACCCCCGTGTTAACGGACAACTCCCTGGGCTGCCTGAAAAGGCACGATCAGCCATTGCCCTTCCATCTCCGCCTGGCCCGCCTCAAGCCCAGCCAAGCTCACCGGCAGTGTCATAATCCGCCGGAAGTCGCCAATCTGCACCACCAACTCATCCCCATTCTGAAAGAGGTCGAGCTGACTGACATTAGCGAACGGCAGCTTGAGCTTCACGCGATAGAACCCATCGGACACCTTAGAAATGTCCATCGGGGCCTCTTTATAGACGATTGCCGTCGGGTCGGCATCCCCGTAGACATCTTTGCCCATCTCGCGCAGCTTCACAAGGCCCACCACCTCTTCGCGGTAGTAGGGCACGTGATGGATGGGCACAGGGGAGAACGAGTGCTGGACATCCTGGAGGTAGCGCTGCTGCACGTCCTTCCAGTGGTTCAGGTAGCCGCTGTCCTTATCAACCGGCAGGATCTTATTGACCACCACCGTATCGACAGTCATCCCATACATCGAGAGGTACGTGAGGGCGCGCTGGCTCTCTTTGATGACCATTTTCTCGGGGTTCATCACCAGCCGAACCGAGGTCTCAAGCGGGTTGGTAAGAATCCGCGTGACGCCGACCATCTGCTCGAACATGTCGTCGATGGCGTCGTAGACCTCGGTGGGGGCGATCATTTTGTTCAGGGTGGGGTTAATTTTGCTCATCGGCCGCAGGAGCGGTTTGATCACGAACTTCTCGGCTCCGCGAAGCATCCCCATCGCCCACTTGAAGGTTTCGGGGGCCGAAAGGAGCCGCAGCGTCTCGCCCGTAGGGGCGCAGTCGATGACGAGCAGGTCGTAATCGCCCTCGTCGCTATGTTTCTTGATACGGATGAGCGGAAGCGCCTCTTCCATACCAGGGAGAACACTCATCTCATCGGCCAAGATGCCCTGCACGCCCTGATCAGCCATCAGTTGGGCAAAATGCTCGCGCACAATACCCCAGTTCGACTGGATGTCGTGGTAGATGCTGACTTCAAGTGCGTCAAGGAAGGGTGTGATCTTCACAGGACTCGGCCCGAGGGGACCTTCAAGATCGAGCGAATCGGCCAGACTATGGGCCGGGTCGGTACTCATCACCAGGGTGCGTATACCCATGTCAGCGGCCCGCAGTGCGGTTGCCGCAGCGACACTTGTTTTGCCTACGCCGCCCTTGCCGGTAAAGATAAGTGTTCGCATGTATCCCTTTCCAGGTTGATGATACGCAGACTGAAACCGGGAAGGCTGGTAGCCCGAACCGGATGTGTCGCGGTGCCTCGGCCGCATTAAAGAGGGCTCTGAGACGGATGCGACAGGTCTTTTTGCTTAAATGCCAAAAACGCCGTGTAACAAAATGGTTTTAGCTTCCCCTTCGCTGTGCTGCAATAGTACCACGATTGCATAGCAGTGTCAATAAAAATTGCTCATATGAACGGGCCACCCCTATGGTGTGGTGAGCGGCTCTGACGCGCCGAATCTGCTTTAATGAGACAGATAACGCGCTGCATTATACACCGAAGTGTCACATTATTTCCCGCATCTTCGTGCAGATACCACCCGCATGATTCGCCCGTACACCCACCCCTGCGCGGGGATGGCCTTGTATGATTTGTAAGGAATACCTCTCTGAAACCTTGTCTCACCACTATATTATATGATGATTCGCGAAATTATGGGGAGAGGCTTTATCTCCACTTCTCCACCTTGCGCATGTTTGCAACTCCCAGCGCGCCTCCTACGTCTTTTAAGGTGGAACCGCTATCCATCGGAGGTACCCTATGCGTCGCATATCGTTGGCAGCGCTTGCGCTGCTCGTTGGCCTGCTGCTGGTATGGGCGCTGCTCTTTCAGGCCGGCACACTACAGCCCCGCACGAACGCGGGTGGCCAGGTGCGCGTTACCCAGATTGATACGAGCGCCTACCCGCAGGTGTCGCTCTACACCTCGGTGGGCGACCCGTCCGGCACCCTGCGTACCGACCTCGCACGCTCCGACTTTCAGATTATTGAGGACGGCGCAGCGGTTGATCTGACGGGGTTTGTTGGCGCGGGCGGCAGTGCGATCAGCACGGTCTTAGTGATCGACCGCTCGGGTAGCATGGAAGACGCCGGAAAGATCGCGGGTGCCCGTGATGCCGCCAATGCCTTTGTGCGTATGCTTAGGCCAGGGGATCGGGCGGCGCTGATCAGCTTCAACAGTCAGGTACAGATTTCCGAACCCTTCACGACTGATCGGGCGGCGCTCCAGTCGGCGATTGATCGCTTGAGTCCAGAGGGCGGCACCGCCCTTTATGACAGTATCGTCACCGGGGTCGATCTGCTGCACGGCCAGCCGGGACGACGGGCGCTGTTAGTACTCACCGACGGCCAGGACTGCCGTGATTTGAGCGACTGTCCGCACGAAGACGGCAGTTCCCGTAGCTTGAGTGAGGCAATTAGCTACGCAACGGCGGCGGGTCAGGCGGTGTATGTGGTGGGCCTGGGCGAGCGGGATGGCGGCAGCAGCAACCACAGCGGGATTGACGAGGGTGTGCTGCGCCAGATCGCGACCGGAACCGATGGCACCTACTCTTACAGCCCGGACGCCGCCGCTTTGGCGAATCTCTATACCTCCCTCGCTGGCAGTATGCAGCGTGAGTACCACCTGATCTATGTAAGTCCACGGCCTTTTTACGACGGGACACGGCGCGATATTCAGGTGACAGTAGCGGGGGTTAGAGTGGGTGCGGGCTATACCGAACGTCACCTGATCAATGTCACCTCTAGCCCGCTGGTAGGTGCGGCGCTGCTGCTGCCGCTGCTGGGGTTGCTCTTTCTCCCCGGCGTTATCGCCTCGCAACGGCGGGTACACGACGACGTACACACCGCGCCGGAACCCGCGCCCCCCTCGGTGCTGGACGACATACCGCCTGTGATCGCGGTTGCCCCTGAGGCTGTACTGGCACCTGTGGCAACGGGCCAGCATTGCACAAACTGCGGGGTGCCACTGCGTCTAGGCGCACGGTTCTGCGGGCGCTGCGGATCGACCCAGCCGACCCCATCCCCTACTACAGGCGGGCGACGCATCTTCTGCGACATGTGCGGTCGGCCACTGCTTCCCGGTGCCAGCTTCTGTGCCGACTGCGGTGAGCCAGCACAAAGGGCACGACTTGAGGCAGAAGACACGAACGCGATGTGAGGCATGTTTCAGATTGCAGATTTTAGATTGCAGATTTTCCGCAACAGGACACGGTGCATGTGCGCAAACGGTCACGCTGGTTTGAACCATGCCTTAGGCATGGTTCAAAATGGGCACATTCAGCTTTACCGTCTTGCGATGAGGCGATGAGGCGATGAGGCGATGAGGCGATACGGAGCGATGAGGCGATGAGGCGATGAGGCGATGAGGCGATGAGGCGATGAGGCGATACGGAGCGATGAGGCGATGAGGCGATGAGGCGATACGGAGCGATGAG
>CAIRFY010000603.1 GCA_903877945.1 uncultured Oscillochloris sp.
CCGGGATTCTTCGCTTCGCTCAGAATGACAGGACGCTTCACAGCGTTACTTTTGCAGTATTGTCGGATAACACGGTTATCGTGGCGGCAACACCAGACATGCCTCGGGCGCGAAGTGGAGTTCGATCTGCTGACCGAGCTGCGGCAGCACCAGGCCGGTGGTGTTGAAGAGGTCGAAGCTCAGTGCGTGGCCTGCGACGTGGGTACGCACACGCACGGTTGGGCCAAGGAAGCTCAGCTCCTCCGCGACGGCGCTCAGCCGGTTCGCGTCTGGGCCGTAGGCCCCGTTGAGCGAGAAGATCTCGGGCCGGAGAGCCAGGCTAACCTGGCTGCCGGTCGCGTCGGTCAGCGCCCGCCCGACCCGCACAATTTGCCCGCCCACCTCCACATGCCCGGCATCACGGTTGACAACTCGGGCGGGCAGCACGTTGAGCGTGCCGATGAACGAGGCCACAAAGGCAGTCTGCGGCGTGTTGTAGATCGTGCTGGGCGCACCAATCTGCTCGACCCGACCGTTGTTCATCACCACCACCCGGTCCGAGAGCGCCAGCGCTTCTTCCTGGTCGTGGGTGACGTAAATCGTCGTAATGCCAAGCTGACGCTGGATAGCCCGGATCTCGTGGCGCAGCACGACGCGGATTTTGGCATCCAGGGCCGAGAGCGGCTCGTCGAGCAGCAGCACCCGTGGGCGGATGGCCAGGGCACGGGCCAGGGCCACACGCTGCTGCTGGCCACCCGAGAGTTGGGCCGGGTAGCGCTGGGCGAAGTCTGCCAGATGGATGATTCCCAGCAACTCAGCGACCCGCTCGCGGATCTCAGCCGCCGGACGACCGGCCACGCGCAGCCCAAAGCCAATGTTGTCGGCCACGCTCATGTTCGGAAAGAGCGCGTAGCTCTGGAAGACCATGCCGATATTGCGCTGACTTGTGGGCGTGCGCGTCATATCGACACCATCAATAGTGATCGCGCCGGAGGTCGGCGTCTCAAAGCCAGCGATCATGCGCAGCGTGGTGGTCTTGCCGCAGCCGCTGGGGCCGAGGAAGGAGATAAACTCACCCCGCTCGACCGCGAGGTTGACCTGCTCTACGGCGACTCCGCCTGGGTAGCGCTTGTGGAGGCTGACGAGTTCAAGAAACGGCATCAGATCCCCTTTTGCATCTTGCATCTTGCATCTTGCATCTTGCATTTTGCATTTTGCCTTGACCCACGCCACGGCTCAGCCACTGGAGCAGCCCAATCGAGGCCCATGTGAGCGCGAAGCTCACCACCGCCAGCGCCGATGGCTCGTAAACCTTGCTGCTGCTGAGCAGGTTGATGTACGGCCCGAAGGCCGGCTGGGCAAGCAACGCGGCGATGGTGAATTCGCCCATCACGATGGCGAAGGTAACGAATGCCCCACTGAGCAGTGCGACAAAGACATTTGGGAAGATCACCCGGAAGAGGATCGTGGGCCAGCCCGCGCCCAGACTCTGCGCCGCCTCGGTGAGGGCGCGCACATTGATCGCACGCAGCCCGGTGTCAACCGCCCGATACATGTACGGAAACGACAACACCACGTAGGCCGCGATAAGCAGCACGTGCAGTCCCCCGTGGCTATCGGTGAGCGGCGTGCGGTTGTAGCTGCGGGCCAGCCCAAAGACCAGCACCACTGCGGGCACTACAAAAGGGAGCAGAGTCAGAAACTCGATCAGCGGGCGCAGTTCGGGCAGTCGCAGATGTACCCAGTAGGTCGTGGGCACGATCAGCAGCGCACTGACCAGGATGGTCGCCAGGGCCGTCTGGAATGAAAAGGCGAAGCTGGCAGCAAAGCCGCTGTCGCGAAAGACACTGGCGTAGGCGGTCAGGCCAATCTCACCCTTCTTCGCCAGCAGCGAGAACTGGAGCGTCGCCAGCAGCGGCAGCGCGAAGTAGAGGCTGCCCAGCGCCAGCCAGAGCCAGGACCAATAGGACGCACGGCGCATTCGTTCTCCCTCAGCGCTGGAGCCAGCGCTCGGCGAGCCGCTGGAGCCACGTGTACAGCGTGATCGTTAAACCCATGATCACGATCATGCCCAGGGCGAGGGCGTTACCCAGGCCAGGGTTTGAGAAGGCATCGCTGCTAAGTTGGGCACCGATCAGGATGGTGACGACGCTGGCCTGACTGCCGCCTCCGGTGAGTGCGAAGGCCGTGGCGTGGGCACCGAAGGCATTGCCGAACAGCAGCACCATCGTGCCGAGTAGGGAGGGCAGCAGGATTGGGAACCCGACCCGACGCCAATACTGCCAGGGCGAGGCTCCCAGACTCTCGGCGGCCTCACGCCACTCGCGGCGTAGCCCATCGAGGGCCGGGGCCATGATCAGCACCATAAGTGGAATCTGGAAGTAGATGTAGGTCAGGGCCAGCCCCCAGAAACTGTAGAGGCTGAAGGTGGGGTAGAGGCTGATACCGACCTGGCGCAGCCCCTGCGTGACCAGCCCGAGCTGGCCGAGTGTGGCGATAAAGGCGAAGGCGAGCGGGATCCCCGCGAAGTTTGAGGCCACCCCCGAGAAGCTCAGCACGGCGGCGCGGATCCAGCGCGGCATCCCAGCGGAAGTCACCGCATAGGCCAGCAGAAAGCCCGCCAGCCCGCCGAGCAGCGCAGTGACGGCGCTTAGCTCAATCGTATAGATGTACGACGTGACGATAAAGGGCTGCCCGAGGTCGCGCACGTTCTGGAGCGTGGGCTGGCCCCGCCCATCAAGAAAGCTGAGTACGACGATCTCGGCTGCAGGCCAGATCAAGAATGCGCCGATGAAGGCGAAGAAGGGCAGCACGCCCAGCCACGCCCACGACGGACGCCACGTAACGCGCGCCAGACCAGAAGCCTGGCGCACGTTGCGATCCGTCGGTGCCGTCTGGGCCATTCTACTTCACCGTCACGCCAACAACGGTCGGCCAGCCAGCCTTGATCTGATCCGTCGCGGCGGTGATCTGGGCGCTGCTCGGGAAGGCCACCGGCGCGTCGGTTTTGGGCAGCTTCGCCAGCAGGTCGGCGGGCACCTTACCGGCCTTCTTCAGCGCCTCCAGACGTGCAGGCGATGCGTAGCCCTTCAGCCAGATCAACTGGCCCTCGTCGGAGTAGAGGAACTCGATCCAGAGCCGGGCCGCATTCGGGCGCGGGGCGTAGGCGCTGATCGCCTGCACATAGACCCCGGCGAGCGAGCCGCTCTTAGGGATAACCACGGCAATCTCGGGGTTGCCCGCCGTCGTGTCGCGGTTCCCCAGGGCGTTGTAGTCCCAGCGCAATGTGATCGGCGTCTCGCCCTTGGCGACAGTTGCGGGCTTGGAGATCACCGGCAGCAGGTTGCCGCTGTCATTCAGCTTTTTAAAGAACTCCAGACCGGGCGCGACGTTGTCGAGCGAGCCGCCGTTGCCTAGCGCGGCTGCCCAGACGGCGTTGATCGCCTGACTCGAACCGGTCGGGTCACCGGCGAGAGCGATCTGACCCTTGTACTCCGGCTTGAGCAGGTCGGCCCAGTCCTGAGGTACGTTCTTAACCACCTGGGTATTGACCTCGAAGGCCATCACGCCGTAGTAGTCGGCGTACCAGAAACCATCGGCGTCCTTAATCGTGGGCAGGATGTCGTCCCAGCCCGCAACTTTATAGGGCTGGAGCAAGCCCTCGGCCTTGGCCTTCTCGCCCCACGGAAAGCCGACATCAATCACGTCAGGTGCCTGCGGGCCGGGGGTGCCAGCATTGGCCCGAATTGCCTGTACCTCATCGGCGGAACTGCCGTCGGGGTTAAGGTCGTTGTGCTTCAGGAAGGGATATTTAGCCAGAAACGCCTGCTTCATCTCTTTGTAGTTCGCCCAGGAGTCCGGGATGGCAATGGTCGAGATCTCGGCCTCGACCTTAGCTGCCGCGATCAGCTTCTCGATCCCACCGGCGGCGGCGGCGCTGATCGGGCCGGGCGCGGGCGCGGGCGGCAGGGCTTGGGCCGCAGCGGTTGCGGCTGCCGTGGCGACTGGGACGACACTCGTGGCCGCTGCCGTCGGCGCAGTGCTGGTGGGGGTCGTGCCGCAGGCGGTGAGTACCGCACCGGCACCAAAGATGGCGCTCAGACGGAGAAAGTCGCGGCGCGACAGTGACGAATCTGGGGTGGTCGTCTCACGATCAGGGTGGCTCACAATCAACTCCTCATAACGAGCATTAGGCATATTTCAATCTAGCGTGACAATTCAGCGACGAAACGATGACGCGGTGAGGCGCTCCGTATCGCCTCATCGCCTCATCGCCTCATCGCAAGACTGTAAAGCTGAATGTGCCCATTCTGAAACAAGCATTAGGCACAGGTGCATAACAATACGATCCGACTGCGCGCAAGAACCGCAGCGTCAGCGCTGAGCAGCACGGCTCCGGGTAACATGTTCTGCAATGGTGACAGCGGACTTTACCACGCGCATATCAACTGGCGTTGATCGTTTCGTTAAGCCCTGATTAAGCTGGTATGATGTGCAGCGCTGCGCCCCCTGGAATCGCCCTGGGGCGACACGCCACGAACCGCTTAACCTGCGCTTAACCTACCGATCACGTTTCGTTCACGGGCGCGTGCTAGAGTGCGCTATGCCCACCATCCTACTTATTGAAGATGAGTTCACCTTTGCCGAGGCGCTGCGCTATAACCTTGAGCGTGAGGGCTACCTCGTGCTCCACGCCAGCGACGGCATCCAGGGCCTTGATCTGGCCCGCCGTGAGCTGCCCAACCTGATTGTGCTCGACATTATGCTGCCGCGCCTCGACGGCTTCTCGATCTGCCGCATCCTCCGCCAGGAGAGCGACGTCCCGATCATGATGCTCACCGCCCGTCAGGATGAGGTTGATCGCATTGCTGGTCTGGAGCTGGGCGCGGATGACTATATCGGCAAGCCCTTCAGCCTCGGTGAGTTCCTGGCCCGCGTGCGCGCCATCCTGCGTCGTAGCGAGCGCCAGCCGCGCCATACGGGTCGTGAGTTGCTGGAAGCCGGCGTGATCAAGGTTGACCCGAGCAGCCGACGGGCGTGGCGCGACAGCGACGAGCTGACCCTACCTCAGAAAGAGTTCGACCTGCTCACCTGCCTGATCCGCAATCATGGCATTGTGCTCTCGCGCGACCTGCTGCTCGATCACGTCTGGGGCAGCGACTTTGTTGGCGATAGCCGCACCGTGGATGTACACATCCGCTGGCTGCGCGAGAAGGTCGAGTTTGACCCGGCCCGGCCCCGCTACATCCAGACGGTGCGCGGCATTGGCTACCGTTTTGAAGCACCCGCTGATGCGTGACCAGATCGCGCACAATGCGCCACCGATCACAGATTGCCTCATATGACCGTGATTGACCTTGTACTCTCCCTCGCCCTCCTCACCAGCCTGGGGTTCTGTGCGTGGCTCTGGGCTAGGCGCCAACCGACTCCGACTCCGCCCGTGCCGCCGCCCGACCCAGCCCCAGATCCGCTCGCGGCACTCCGGCAGCCGACCTTTCTCGCTGTGGTTGGCGGCATTGATACGGGCGTCATCGTGGTTGACCCCACGCGCCAAATTCAGTTTCTCAATGAGTCGGCTGAAGCGCTGCTCGGGATTGGTCAACCCCTGCGGGGCCAGGGTCTGATCGCGATGATCCGCGATCATCAGGCCGATGCCCTCGTCGCCCAGGCGCTGCGCGATGGCGAGTCCCGCGAGATTACGCTGAAGCCGATCCCGAGCGGACGCACCCTGCGTCTGCGCTGCACGCCCCTAGGCCCGAGCGGCCAGATCAGCGGGGCTATGCTGCTCATCCACGATGTGACCCAGATCAGCATGCTGGAGCGTGCGCGCCGCGATCTGGTCGCCAACGTCTCTCACGAGCTACGCACCCCGCTGGCCTCGCTCAAACTCCTGGTAGAAACGGTACAATCGGCACCGCCCCCTGAGGTTGTCCAGCGCATGCTTGGTTTGATGGCCCAGGAGATCGACGCCGTCACGCAGTTGGTGAATGAACTGCACGAACTGGCGCAGATCGAATCGGGCCGGGTGACCCTCAAACTGTCGCCCACCCCGCTCTTACCCGTGGTCGAACGCGCCATTGCGCGTATCCGCCCCCAGGCGGATCGCTCGCAAATCACGATCTCAGCCGAGATCCAAGACGAGCAGTGTCTCGCCCTGATCGATGCCGACCGCATCGGTCAGGTGCTGCTCAATCTGTTACACAACGCGGTGAAGTTCAACCGAGTGGGCGGGGCCGTGGTGGTGCGCGCCACACTGGTTGCCCCCGTCGCGCCAGCGGAGGCAACGGCGGATGACCCATGTGGGGATGGGGACTGGTTCCACGTCAGTGTGAGTGATACCGGCATTGGCATCGCATCCCAGGATCTGCCGCGAATCTTCGAGCGCTTCTATAAGGTTGATCGCGCTCGCACACGCCACGCGGGCGGCACGGGGCTGGGCTTGGCAATCGCCAAGCACCTGATCGAGGGGCATAGCGGTCGGCTGTGGGCCGAGAGCATCGAAGGTCGTGGGAGTACCTTCAGCTTCACGCTGCCCGTGGCGTAAACCAAGGTGCAAGGATATGTTCCTACGCCGATGGTTCTTCGTCGCTTAACACGTTCTTAACCTTAACTCCCTTCGGGCTTAACGTTGACCCCGTAGAATGTCCATGTGGTACGGGCGCACTCCGCGAGTGCCGACGGGACGATCACGCGCTCCTCGCACGGTCGTGCGCCACGATACCCACCTGTGTCTCGGTTTTAGAGGAGGATGTATGCGCGTTCTTTCCACACGCTTCGCGGCCCTCGTGATCCTGCTGACCCTGATGATCCCGGCCCTCTCTGCCTGTGGCAGTAAGGCCGCCACTCCGCCGACCACCGCTCCCGTTGCTCAGGCGACAAATGCCCCGGCCCCGGCGACTGCCGCCCCGGCCACGGTCGCCCCGGCCACGGTTGCCCCGGCCACGGTTGCCCCGACCGCTGCGATCACGGCGACCGCTGCGATCACGGCGACCGCTGCGATCACGGCGACCGCTGCGATCACGGCGACCGCTGCGATCACGGCGACCGCTGCGATCACGGCGACCGCCGCCACAATCACCGCGCCCGTTCCTCCCAGCGCTCAGGTCAAGCTGAACGGTGCGGGGGCCACCTTCCCGTTCGTGCTGTACTCCAAGTGGTTCAGCGAGTATAACAAGCTCTACCCCACCATTCAGATCAACTACCAGTCCATCGGCTCGGGCGGCGGCATCAAGCAGTTCACCGAGAAGACCGTAGACTTCGGAGCCTCCGATGCCCCGATGACTGAAGCCCAAATCACCGCTGCCGGCGGCGCGGCCAATGTGTTCCATATTCCCACGGTGCTGGGCGGTGTGGTTGCGACCTACAATCTGGAAGGCAGCCCGAAGCTGAAGTTCACCGGCGAAGTGCTGGCGAACATTTTCCTTGGCACGATCACCAAGTGGAACGACCCGGCGATTGCCAAGGATAACCCCGACGCCAAACTGTCCGACACCGACATCGTGGTCGTGCATCGCTCCGACGGCAGCGGCACCACCTTTGTTTGGACCGACTATCTCAGCAAGGTCAGCCCGGAGTGGAAGAAGGCTGCCGGTGCCTCAACCTCCGTCAGTTGGCCGGTCGGCGTCGGCGGCAAAGGCAACGATGGCGTGGCGGGCCTGGTCAAGCAAACCCCCAACGCCATCGGGTATGTCGAACTGGCCTATGCCATCCAGAACAAGCTGGCCTACGGCAGCGTGCAGAACAGCGCCGGCACGTTCATTGACCCCTCGATTGCCAGCCTGACGGCTGCCGCCGCAGGAACCGTAGGCAACCTGCCCGACGACCTGCGCGTCTCGATCACCAACGGCGACGGCCCGACGAGCTACCCGATCACTAGCTATACCTACATCCTGGTCAATCCTAACCAGACCGACGCCGCCAAGGCGCAGACCATCGTGGCCTTCCTCTGGTGGGGCATCCACGACGGCGAGAAGTTTGCCCAGGATCTGAACTACGCCCCGCTGCCGCCCGAGGTGGTTGCTAAGGCCGAAGCCAAGATCAAACTGATCACCGTCAACGGGAAGCCCGTGTTCGGGAACTAGTTTGTTCCTGGTATACTTTGCCAGGGAGTCGTTGGTGACTCCCTGGCGCATTGCGTTTAGACAAGGTTTCAGGTGTCAGGTTTCAGCTTTACAGTGTGGCGATGAGGCGAGGATGCGACGAGACGATGCTATCGCATCCTCGCGTCCTCGCGTCTCCGCCACACTGTAAAGCTGTTCTGA
>CAIRFY010000604.1 GCA_903877945.1 uncultured Oscillochloris sp.
AGGGGGGGTGATCGGCGGGAGCCTTTCTGCGAAGATATTTACAACTGTAGTAATACCCGATAGTCGGGCATCAGCGGCCATTTTCATCGGGTGTTGTGCGCGAATCGCATGGTGGTCTGATGAGAATACGTGTCCGGTTCGACGGATATCAAGGGCGATGACGAACCTTGTACTCGCGTAGGCTATGGCAGCCTCGTGCATGATGGAGGGCCGACCCATGTTCCTGGCAGAAATGTTCGGCACAATGGTACTCATTCTTCTCGGTGACGGTGTGGTTGCAAACGTGGTTCTAAGTAAGACCAAGGGCCAGAACTCGGGCTGGATCGTGATCACGGCAGGCTGGGCCTTTGCGGTGATGAGCGGCGTCTTTGTCTCATCCGCCCTCGGCGGCCCCGGCTCGCTCAACCCGGCTGGCGATATTGCCGGGATGGTGCGCGGCGGCGATGTTACAAAAGGAGTCCTGAACATCGCCGGGCAGTTCGTCGGTGCCTTCATCGGCGCAATCCTGGTCTGGCTGGCCTACCTGCCGCACTGGTCAGAGACGACCGACAAGGGTCTGAAGCTAGCGGTGTTCAGCACTGGCCCGGCCATCCGCAACCCCGCACTGAACGTGTTGACGGAGGCGATTGCCACGTTCGCCCTGATTTTTATCGTCAACTGTATCTTCAAGGCGGCCGGCCCCACGCTCCCCGGTGGCCTTGGGCCGTACCTCGTTGGCGCGCTGATCTGGGGCTTGGGCCTGAGCCTCGGCGGCCCTACCGGTTACGCCCTCAACCCCGCCCGCGACCTCGGCCCGCGTATCGCCCACTTCCTGCTGCCAATCGCCGACAAGGGCGACTCGGACTGGGCCTACTCGTGGGTTCCGGTTGTCGGCCCGATCATCGGTGCTGTAGTTGCCGCCCTGCTGCTGACCGCTCTTGGTGTCTAGCCCTAACACATCGCGAGGAGCAGTTTCAGTGAAGAAGCTTATCAACGCGCCGGAGAATGTGGTCAAGGAGGCGCTGGCCGGGATGGCCGACGCCCACTCTGATCTGATTACGGTTCGCTACGACCCGGACATTATTGTACGCGCCGATGGCCCGATCCAGGGAAAGGTCGGAATCATCTCGGGCGGTGGCAGCGGCCACGAGCCGATGCACGGCGGCTTTGTTGGCAAGGGTATGCTTGACGCTGCTTGCCCCGGAGCCGTCTTTACGTCGCCGGTACCTGACCAGATGCTCGCAGCCACCAAGGCCGTTGATGGTGGCAAGGGCGTCTTGCACATCGTCAAAAACTACACCGGCGACATCATGAACTTTGAGATGGCCGCCGAGATGGCCGCTGCCGAGGGTATCGAGGTGGCGACAGTCATCACCAATGATGATGTGGCGGTGAAGGACAGCACCTGGACAGCCGGGCGGCGCGGCGTAGGTGTCACCGTGCTGCTAGAGAAGATCGTCGGCGCGGCCGCCGACACCGGCGCGGATCTGGCCGAGGTCAAGCGGATTGCCGAGAAGGTGAACGCCCAGGGCCGTAGCATGGGCGCAGCGCTGACCAGTTGCACCATTCCTCACGTCGGCAAGCCGAGCTTCGAACTGCCCGATGACGAGATCGAGGTCGGCGTCGGCATCCACGGTGAGCCAGGACGCCGCCGGATCAAGATTGTCAGCGCCGCAGATGTCACCGCCCTGCTCACCGAGCCGATCCTGGAGGATCTGCCCTTCAGCAGCGGCGACAACGTGCTGGCCTTTGTCAACGGCCTCGGCGGCACACCGCTGATCGAACTCTATGTCGTCTACAACGAACTGGCTACGATCCTCAAAGGTCGTGGCATCAGCATCAGCCGCACGCTGATCGGCAACTACATCACCTCGCTGGATATGGCCGGCTGCTCGATCACCCTGCTCAAGCTGGATGATGAACTGACCAAGCTCTGGGACGCGCCTGTCCACACACCGGCGCTGCGCTGGGGCGTGTAGAATGCAAAATGCAAAATGCAAAATGCAAAATGCAAGAGCTGTAGATTTTGCATTTTGCATTTTGCATTGACCGCCGGAGACGACCATGCACATCACCGCCGAACACGTGATCACATTTATCGAGCGGATATCCGCGACGATCAAAGAGCAGCGCGATTACCTCACCCAACTCGACTCGGCTATCGGCGATGCCGACCACGGGGTGAACCTTGACCGTGGGTTTACCACGGTACTCACTAAGCTTTCCGGCGTGGCTGATAAGGATATTGGCGCGATCCTCAAGACGGTGGGTACGACGCTCGTGTCTACCGTGGGCGGGGCGAGCGGGCCGCTCTATGGTACGGCCTTTCTGCGGGCTGGAATGGCCACAGGCGACCGCTTCGAGCTCGGGGCCGCCGATGTGGTCGCCGCCCTGGAGGCCGCCCTGGAGGGCGTCCAGTCACGTGGGAAGTCAACCCGTGGCGAAAAGACGATGATCGACTCAATCGGGCCGGGGATCGACGCGCTGAAGGAAGCGAACGCCGCTGGCGAGGATTTTGTAAACGCGCTGCGCAAGGGCGTGGCCGCCTGCGAGGCCGGTATGCAGGCGACAACGCCGATGTTGGCTACCAAGGGCCGCGCATCTTACCTCGGCGAGCGATCAATCGGCCACCAAGACCCCGGCGCTACCTCGGCCTTCCTGATGGCCCAGGCGATGCTTGAGGTGGTGGAGGGAATTCGGTAATGCAAAATGCAAAATGCAAAATGCAAAATATGTCGGTTTTGCATTTTGCGTTTTGCATTTTGCATTGGCTTCAGCCGTGACCCCTCCTTCACAACCGGAATTAGGACTGCTATATGTCAGTTTTGCATTTTGCATTTTGCATTTTGCATTGATAGACAAGGGAGTCATCTCATGACAATGTATGTCGCCGCTATCGACCAGGGAACTACCAGCACCCGCTGCATGATCTTCGACCATTCCGGCAGTGTGATCTGTTACGACCAGAAGGAGCACGAGCAGATCTACCCGAAGCCCGGTTGGGTTGAGCATAGCCCCGACGAGATCTGGGAGCGCACCCAGAGTGTGATCCGTGGCGCGCTGGCTAAGGGCAACCTCAGCGCCAGTGACCTGGCCGCCGTCGGGATCACCAACCAACGCGAGACCACCGTGGTCTGGAACAAGAAGACTGGCAAGCCGGTCTACAACGCGATTGTCTGGCAGGATACGCGCACGGATCTGATCTGCAACGAACTGGCCAAAGACGGCGGGCAGGATCGTTTCCGCGAGAAGGTTGGTCTGCCCCTCGCGACCTACTTCTCTGGCCCCAAGGTACGCTGGATTCTCGACAATGTGGAGGGTGCCCGCGCTGCCGCTGAGGCAGGCGATGTTGTCTTCGGCAATATCGACACCTTCGTCACCTGGCATCTCACCGGCGGCACCAACGGTGGCGTCCACATCACCGATGTGACCAATGCCTCGCGCACGATGTTGATGAACTTAGCCACCCTCGATTGGGACGACGAGATCCTGGGGATTATGGGCATTCCCCGCCAGATGCTGCCCGCGATCAAGGCCAGTTCTGAGGTCTACGGCACCGCTGTCGGCGACCTGGCCGGTATCCCGGTGGCTGGTATCCTCGGCGACCAGCAGGCGGCCATGGTCGGGCAGACCTGCTACAGTCCCGGCGAGGCCAAGAATACCTACGGCACCGGCTGCTTTATGCTGCTCAACACCGGCACGGTGCCGGTGCAGTCGAAGAATGGATTGCTCACCACCCTCTGCTATAAGTTCGGCAACGCCCCGGCGGTCTACGCCCTGGAGGGTTCGATTGCGATTACCGGCGCGCTCGTGCAGTGGCTGCGCGACAACCTGGGCATGATCACCAGCTCGGGCGAAGTGGAGGCTCTGGCGAACCTGGTCGAGGACAACGGCGGGATCTACTTTGTACCCGCTTTCTCCGGACTCTTCGCGCCCTACTGGCGCAGTGACGCTCGCGGTGCCATCGTCGGCCTGACCCGCTACGTCACCAAGGGCCACATCGCCCGTGCGGTGCTGGAGGCCACCGCCTACCAGACCCGCGAGGTACTCGATGCGATGAACGCCGACTCGGGTGTGGATCTGACCGCCCTCAAGGTAGACGGCGGCATGGTCTTCAACAACACCCTGATGCAGTTCCAGGCCGACATCCTTGGCGTGCCGGTGATCCGTCCGAAGGTGGCTGAGACGACCGCTCTGGGCGCGGCCTACGCCGCCGGGCTGGCCGTGGGCTACTGGAATAACACCGATGAACTGCGTGCCAACTGGGGCGTGGATCATACCTGGACTCCGAACCTGGACGCCGAGAAGCGAGCCAGTCTCTACAAGGGCTGGAAGAAGGCCGTGACGCGGACGTTCGACTGGGTAGAGTAGCCGTAACAGGGTGACGCGGTGACGCGGTGACGTGGTGACGCGGTGACGCGGTGACGCGGTGACGTGGTGATGCGGTGATGCGGTGACACGGTGACGCGGTGACGCGGTGACGCGGTGACACGGTGACGCGGTGACGCGGTG
>CAIRFY010000605.1 GCA_903877945.1 uncultured Oscillochloris sp.
CGTGTCACCCCGTCATTGCTACTCATACCGCAACGCCACAATCGGGTCGAGCCGGGCCGCGCTGCGGGCCGGGGCGATGCCGAAGAAGAGGCCGACAGCCAGGGCGAAGCCGAAGGCCAGCAGGGCCACGTCCCAGCTTAGGGTCGCGGTCATCAGCCCGCTCAGGTTCACCGCCAGGGCGATGGCCGAGCCCAGGGCCAGACCGGCCAGCCCGCCCACCCCGCTCAGGGCCAGGGACTCGAACAGGAACTGGCGCATAATGTCGCCCTCGCGTGCGCCCAGCGCCTTGCGCAGGCCGATCTCGCGGGTTCGCTCGCGCACCGACACCAGCATGATGTTCATGATCCCGATCCCGCCCACCAACAACGAGATCGCCGCGATTGCCGCCAGGAACAGAGTCAGCATCTGGGTCGTCTGCGTCACCGTCGCCAGAATTGTGGCCTGGTTGATCACGCTGAAGTTGTCGGCGCTGCCGTCCAGGGCCAGGCTATGCGCCTCGCGCATGGTCGTCTCGACCTCGGCCTGGGCGGTGTCTACCGTAGCGGCGCTGCTGGCCTGGGTCACAATGGTCGAGACTGTCCAGCTTCCGCCCACCGAGCGAGCCCCGAAGAGTATGCGCTGGGCGGTACTTAGCGGCACGATCACGCCGTCGTCCGCCGAGCCGAAGCCGCTGCCGCCGCTGCTTTTCAGCACACCCACCACGGTGAACTGTTGCCCGTTCACCCGCACCGTCTGCCCCAGCGCTCCGCCGTCGGGGAAGAGGGTTGTGGAGACGTTGGAGCCCAGTACCACCACCTTTGCCGCCGCGCTCACCTCGTCGCTGCCGATGAAGCTGCCCTCGGCCACGGTGCTGTTGTGGACGCTGGCGTAGATCGCGATGGCCCCGGTGACGCGGGCGTTCACGTTGTTACTGCCCGCCACCAACTGGGCATTGCCGCTGTACTCGGGCGAGACCTGAGCGATGTCGGGGTTGCGCGCACTGTCGGCCAGGGCTGTGGCGTCGGCCATCGTTAGGCTGGAGCTGTCGCCCACCGCGCCGCGCACGCCGCCGCTGCTGGACGCGCCCGCCCGCACAGTAAGCAGGTTCGCACCGTTGGAGGTGATCGAGGCGGTGATCGAATTCTGCGCGCCGCGCCCGATGGACAGCAGGGCCACCACCGCTGCCACACCAATTAGCACACCGAGCGTAGTCAGCAAGGTACGCAGCGGGTTGGAGCGCAGGGTGGACAGGGCGAAGCGCAGGGTTTCGCCCCAGCCGATCCCGCCCTCCATCAGACCGTCAATCTCGGCGTCCATGCGCTCGTCCTCGCTCACGGGGGGCGCCGGGGCGACCCGTTTCATCACTGGGCTATGCGTACTCATGGGGGAGCCTCCACTGTTGCCGCGTCGGGAGTCGGCGGCTACGGGCTTTCTGCGCGTGCGTCTCATCAGGCCAGGCGTCGGCGGTCAGGACATCACGGACCAACTGGCCGTCGCGGATCTCCAGCAGCCGCCTGGTCTGTCGGGCCACGTCGGGCTCGTGCGTCACCACGACCACGGTCATCCCGGCGCGGTTCAGGTCGGCGAACAGGCCCATAATTTCGGCGCTGGTCTTGGTATCGAGGGCGCCGGTGGGCTCGTCGGCCAGCAGCAGGGCCGGATCCGTCACCAGGGCGCGGGCGATGGCCACGCGCTGTTGCTGGCCGCCCGAGAGTTCCTGGGGCTTGTGGCCCATGCGATCACCCAGGCCGACCCGCTCCAGGGCCGCTGCCGCCATCCGGTGGCGCTCGGCGGTCGGGATGCCGCCCCGGTAGGCCAGGGGCAGAGCCACGTTCTCCAGGGCCGTGCTGCGGGCCAGCAGGTGGAATTGCTGGAAGACGAATCCGATCTTGCGGTTGCGCACCGCCGCCAGCAAGGCCGGGTCAAGCTGCTCAATCGGCAGGCCGTCCAGGTGGTAACTGCCCGAAGTGGGCGTATCTAGGCAGCCGATCATGTTCATCAGGGTACTCTTGCCCGAGCCAGACGGCCCAACAATCGCCACAAACTCGCCGCGCCGGATTTCAAAGCTCACCCCGCGCAGCGCGTGTACCTCGAACTCGCCCATGGTGTAGGTGCGCTGCAAGTCGTGGGCCACGATCATTGCGTTCATAGGAAAATCCTCCCGGTATGGTAATGCTGTCAGGTGTCGCCCCTCACCCCCGGCCCCTCTCCCTTTGGGAGAGGGCTAGGGTGAGGGCTTCCATAGGCGTTTGCCTACGGCATTCCGGGAGGCGGGCCGCTGCCGGGGCCGCTCAGCAGGCTGGTGGTTCTGGTCTTCGTCGTGGTGCTGCTGGTGCCGGTGGTGCTGGTGGCGATCAGCACGGTGTCGCCGGACTGCACGCACGGGGCGGAGCTATCCACGCAGCCGAGGATCTCGGTCTGTCCGTCGCTGACCAGGCCGGTCGTCACCTTCAGCGTCGTCGGGGGCTGGCTGGCCCGCTGCACCTGGATCACCTTCGCGCCGCTCACCGTCTGGATGGCCCGCGTGGGCACCAGCAGGGCGTTTTTGTGCGTAGCAGTCTGGATGGCCCCGGTGGCGGTCATCCCGGCCCGCGTCGCCGCGTCACCGGGGGTGAAGTTCACCCGCACGGTGTAGGTGGCCACGTTCGATGACACGGTCGCTACGGGGGCCACCGTCTGAACCGTGCCGGTGATCGTCACACCGCTCAGGGCGTCAAAGCTCAGCTTCACCGGCTGGCCCACGGCCACGTTGCCAATGTCGCTCTCGCTCAGGCTCAGATCCACATAGAACGAGGTCGGGTCAATTACCGTGATTGTGGTTGAGGCGCTGGCGGTGTCGCCCACGCTCGCGGTCACCGCCGAGACAACCCCGGCGAAGGGCGCGGTTAGAACGGCGTCGGCCAGGTCAATCGTGGCCTGGTCGTAGGCCACTTGGGCCTGGGCCAGGCTGGCCTCAGCGCTGGCGATGCTGCTGGCGGATCCGGGCGTGGTCAGGCTGTTCAGGCTGATCTGGGCCTGCTCGACGCTGGCCCGTGCGATGGCCAACTCGTCGGCGGTAGCCGGAGTCTGCATCGTCGCCAGGTTAGCCTTGGCCGAGGCGACCGAGGCGCGGGCGCTGGCAATCTCGGCGGCGGTCGCGCCGTCCTTGATCGTACTCAGCTGAGTCTGGGCATCCTTCAGGGTGGCCTCGGCCTTGGCCACACCGGTGATCTCGTCCTGCTTGGCCTGCTCAACGGCGAGGTTCGCCTGAGTCAAGCTCTCCTTGGCGTTGTCCACGGCGCGCAGCGAGGCGGCCTCCGCATCCTTGCTGGCCTGCGACAGCCCGCCGGGGGCCTTCTCCTGCTGGCGGTTATTCCAGTAGAGCGTGCTGTAGCTGGCCTGGGCGTCGCGCAGGTTGTTCGCCGCCGTCGTCACCGCGCTCTCGGCCTTCAGCTTGGCGGCGGAGAGGCTGGTGCGCTGCGATTGGAGCGAGAGCTGGGCCTGCTGAACGGTGGCCTGGGCCGAGGAGAGATCGGCGGTGGTCGGTCCGGCAAGCAGCACATCAAGCTGGGCCTGCGCACTGACCAGTTGGGCCTGCGCACTCGCCAGTTCGGCGGCGGTCACGCTGCCGGTGCGGGTCTTGTTATACGACGCCTGGGCGCTAGTGAGCTGGGCGTGGGCGTTAGCGATCTCGGCGGCAGTAGCGCCCTGACCGTTGGCGGCGGCCACGCCCGCCTGGGCCGACTTCAGGTTGGCCTCGGCCTGCCGAACCGCCATCTGAAGTTCCTGGCTATCCAGGGATGCCAGGGTCTGTCCGGCGCTCACCGTATCGCCAACGCTCACCCGCACCTCGGAGATCGTGCCCGCGACTGGGAAGCTGAGGGTGCGGTTCTGGGCGGGCGCAACCGAGCCGCTGCCCGAGACGCTGACGCTCAGGCTGCCGCTGGTGATGGGAGCGGTGCTGATGCTGACGGTGGCGGCGTTGCTGGTGCCATACCTGCGCCAGGTGAAAAATCCACCGAGGGCCAGGATGAGAGCCAGGGGCAGCGCCATCCAGGGCGAGATCCGCTGTCGGGCCTTGCGGTTGCCGAGGCGACCAATCAGCCGCTGATCGATAGGTGATGAAGAGATGCTCATGGGGGAAACCTCCTGCGCTAGGGCCGCTGCGATCGCGCAGCGCCTACCTTAGAGGGTATCCCTCATGTGTGTACTTCTCGCGTAGATCGTCTTGGGGCGGTGTGTAGAGTAGAGAGGCCCGCCCGCCCGACGGCTGAAGCCGTGCGGGCATTTCCGGCGTCGGCGAAGGCCGACGCCCGGCGGAACGCCCCGCAGGTGCGACTTCAGTCGCCCGCCGAGGGTATTCAGGGACGTTGACCCTGGAACCCTAGCGAACACTCGCCATGGTCGGTGTGGTATCATGCGTCCATGCTGGATGACTGCACCAAAATGATCTTCCCGGATAGTGGTGAGACCACCTTGCCGCTGCTCTTTGCTCCCCAGGTGCTGCGCTGTGTCGCCGCAGGCCCCGGTGGTCACCCGCTGACCGTGTTGCTCGACACGGGCACCGATCCGTCGGCTATCGACCTCGGCTTGGCCCGGCGCCTGGGCCTGCGCATCGGCGACTTCGCCCTCGGCTCCGACGCTGCCAGCGATAGCGTACCCTTCACCGAGACGGTGCTGCCCTGGCTGCGGCTGGGCGATCTGACATTGCGCGATCTCTACACGGTCGCGGTGGATTTGAGTCGAGCTCCTTTTAAGGTCGATCTGGTGCTGGGCTACAACGTGCTGTCCAGCCTGACTCTGAGCGTCAGTTACACCGGGCGCTGCCTGCACCTACGCCACCCCGATATTGATCCGCCGCCGCCCGGTCCCTCCGGCGTGGCCTTGCCTCTGCGTTTCGTCGATCACTTCCCGGCCCTCTCCGACCTGCGGGTGGCCCACGCAGATGGTGACGTGGATCTCCCTCTGGCCACCATTGATACCGGCTCGAACAGCGGCCTGACCCTCGGGCGCGATATGGTCGCCCAGGTTGGGCTCTACCGCAACGCCGACCGGGCCAGCGCCGGTCAGGGTCAGGGCTTCACCAGCGACACGGCGGTGCTTACAGGTGCCCTGGTTGACCTACACGTCGGCCCCTTTGCCCTGCGCGACATCGAGATCGACGCGCCCCTCGGTGGGCCGGGCGACCTTGGGCGGGCGAGGCGGGTGAATATCGGCAACCGCCTGCTCTCGCGCTTCGCTCGCCTTACCCTCGATTATCGCCGCAACCTGTGTGTGTTGGATATGTAGGCGGGGCGCAATAGTCCGTGCCGCAAAGCGGCGCGACTGCTGCGCCCCTACGGGACGCCGATGAATTTTTACTCCATTTATTCCCACGGCTTCGCTCGCGCCGCCGTGTGCGTACCCGCCCTGCGCGTGGCCGACCCGGCCTTCAACGCCGAGCGCACCATTGCTCTGGCTCGCCGCGCCTCGGATGCGCAGGCCGCCCTGGCGCTCTTCCCCGAATTGGGCATTTCGGCCTACAGCAACGATGATTTGTTCCACCAGGACGCCCTGCTCGACGCGACGCTTGCCGCGCTAGGCCGGGTGGTAGATGCCAGCGCCGATCTGAACCCGCTGCTGCTGGTGGGCGCACCGCTGCGCTTCGAGGGCCGACTGTTCAATTGCGCGGTGGCGATCTACCACGGCCAGATCCTCGGTGTGACTCCCAAGAGCTACCTGCCGAACTACCGCGAGTTCTACGAGAAACGCCAGTTCGCCGCCGCCCGCGATGCCTTGGCCCGCGAGGTGCGCCTGTTCGGCCAGATCGTGCCCTTCGGCAACGATCTGATCTATGTGGCCGAAAACCTGCCCGGCCTGCTCGTCCACAGCGAGATCTGCGAGGATGTCTGGACGCCCCTGCCGCCGAGCACGATGGCCGCTCTGGCTGGGGCCACGGTACTCTGCAACCTCTCGGCCTCGAATATCACCATCGGCAAGGCCGACTACCGCCGCGACCTGTGCGCCGCCCAGTCGGGCACGTGCGTGGCCGCCTACCTCTACTCGGCGGCTGGCCCCGGCGAGAGTACCACCGACTTAGCATGGGATGGCCACGCCCTGATCTACGAGAATAACGAGCTACTGGCCGAGTCGCAGCGCTTTGCCGACGATGAGCAGGTGATCCTGGCCGACATCGATCTGGAACGACTGCTCCAGGATCGTATGCGTCTGGGCAGTTTCACCGATAGCGTGGCCGACTATCGCGAGTATCTGCGCCAGATGCGCCACGTGCCCTTTGCCTTCCATGTGCCTGCGGGCGAGGTGCGCCTGCAACGGAATGTCGAGCGATTTCCCTATGTACCGGACAATCCGGTCACCCGCGATGATCGCTGCTATGAGGCGTATAATATCCAGATTCACGGCCTGATCAAGCGCCTGAAGTTCGCCAGGATCACGAAACTGGTGATCGGCGTCTCCGGTGGCCTGGATAGTACCCAGGCGCTGATCGTGGCTGCGCGGGCGATGGATCGGCTCGGCCTGCCGCGCACCAACATCCTGGCCTACACTATGCCCGGCTTCGCCACCAGCGACCGCACCCGCACCAACGCCCACGCCCTTATGGCCGCCCTCGGCGTGAGCGCCGCCGAAATTGACATTCGCCCCTCGGCTACCCAGATGCTGCACGACATCGGCCACCCCTTCGCCGACGGCGAGCCGCTCTACGACGTGACCTTCGAGAACGTGCAGGCTGGCGAGCGCACCTCGCACCTCTGCCGCCTGGCCAACCACCACGCCGCCCTGGTGCTGGGCACCGGCGACCTGAGCGAACTGGCGCTGGGCTGGGCTACCTACGGCGTGGGTGACCATATGTCGCACTATAACGTCAATGCCTCGGTGCCGAAAACGCTGATCCAGCACCTCATCCGCTGGGTCATCCGCGACGGCCAGTTCAGCGCCGAGGCCAACCTGACCCTCCAGTCGATCCTTGATACCGAGATCTCGCCTGAGTTGGTGCCTTCAACAGCGGGCGACCAGGGCGAACCGGCTCAGAGTACCGAGGCGAAGATCGGCCCCTACGCCTTGCAGGATTTTAACCTCTACTACATTACGCGCTACGGCTTCCGCCCAAGCAAGGTGGCCTTTCTAAGTGAACATGCCTGGGGCAACGCCGCACGTGGCAACTGGCCCGAGGGCTTGCCCGCAGCTAAGCGCACCCAGTACGACCTGGCTACGATCAAGGCGTGGCTTCACACGTTCCTGTTTCGCTTCTTTCAGATCAGCCAGTTTAAGCGCTCGACCGTGCCCAACGGCCCCAAGGTCGGCTCAGGTGGATCACTCTCGCCGCGTGGCGACTGGCGCGCCCCCAGCGACTCGGAGGCTACGGTGTGGCTGGACGAACTGCGGGCGAACGTGCCGGAATTTTAGATTTTAGATTTTAGATTTTGGATTTTGGATTTGGCCGGATTCCCCGCCTTGCAATCCACAATCCACAATCCACAATCCACAATCCACAATCCACAATCCACAATCCACAATCCACAATCCACAATCCACAATCCACAATCCACAATCCACCGAGGTGGGCGATGCGCCCGATGATCTTTGCCCTGATGTTGCTGGTTCTGGTGGCCTGCGGCTCCACCGCCGCCGCCAATAGCCCCACCCCGAACCCGGTTGCGGTGGGGAGCCGCATTTTCACGATCCAGTGTGGCGCGTGCCACACTATCTCCGATGTGGGTGCCGATACGCTTGGTCCACGTCTGAGCGCGATGGTCGCCCGCGCCAAGGCGCATCCCGATCCGGCGGTCTGGCTGCGCCTGGCGATCACAAACCCGACTGCCGAGACGGCCCCTGGCTACCAGCTTGTGATGCCCATCAGTTACGGCCAGAGCCTCAGCCCTGCCCAGATCGACGCACTGGTAACGTATATGCTCAAAGTAGGGGGATGAGACGATAGCGGGAACGTGTACAATAGTGGTCGTCATACCCATTTTACTCATTGGGCTGCTATCGGTAGTAGTCTTTCTTGTGTATACCTACACACACCGCCGTGCCAAAAAGATGCTGCGCCAGAGCGAGGCCCACTATCGCCTGGTCTCCGAAAACGCCGCCGACGTGATCTGGATTTTTGATCTGGAGTCCCAGCATTTCACGTATGTTAGCCCATCAGTGCAGAAGTTGCGTGGCTATACCCCGCACGAGGTGATGCAGCAGACCATCGAACAAACCCTCACACCTGCCTCGCTCTGCAAAGTTTTGTTGCTGCTGGCCGAACGACCACCCTCCATCGATCTGCCGCCACACACCGACGAACTGGATCAGACCTGCAAGGACGGAAGTATCGTCACCACCGAAGTGACCACCAAATATGTCCTGAACGATGCGGGCAAAATGCAGGTGGTTGGCGTCTCGCGTGACATCACAACCCGTAAACAGGCAGAAATACGCCTAAGTAACCTCAACCGCACCTACGCCCTGCTCAGCGCCATCAACCAAACGATTGTCCGTGTGCGTGAGTCCGATAAATTATTCGAGGAGGCATGCCGGATCGCCGTCGCTCAGGGCGGGTTCCGTATGGCATGGATCGGGCTGCTCGACCCGCAGACGAATCAGGTGCTTCCCGTCGCCAGCGCGGGTGAGGTTGGTACTTATGTGGACAACCTCCGCATTGTACTGGACGGCAGCGAGCGCGGACGTGGCCCCACTGCTACCGCCCTGCTCACAGGTCGGTCTGTCGTGGTGAATGATATTGCCACCGACCCACGTATGGCCCCGTGGCGAACCGACGCCCTGCGCTTGGGCTACCGCTCGATAGCTATTTTTCCATTCATCATCGCAGGCGAACTGCGGGGTACACTTAACCTCTATGCGTCCGAGCTTTATTTTTTCGACGAGGATGAACTCAAGCTATTTGCCGAAATGGTGACAGATATCGCCTTTACGCTGGAATTCATCGAGCAGGAGCAGCAGCGCCGGCGGGCGGAGAAGCAGATTCGGCAGCTTTCCCGCGTCGTTGAGCAGATGGACGACATGGTCGTTATTACGGATGTCTCCGGGACGATTGAGTACGTCAACCCGTCTTTTGAGCGACAGACTGGCTACACTCGCGCCGAAGCGTATGGACAGACGCCGCGCATCCTCAAGTCGGGCTTAGAGAAACCAGAAATCTATGCCGCTGTGTGGTCTACGATCCTGCGCGGCGAATCGTACCGGAGCGAGATCCGCAATCGCAAAAAAAATGACGACCTGTATTATGAGTCGAAGACGATCACGCCTATCCGCGATAAACATGGCGTGATCACCCACTTTGTCTCCACCGGCATGGATATTACCGCCTACAAACAGGCCGAGGCTGCGCTGAAAGAGAGTGAGATCCGCTACCAGGTGATTTTCGAGGGTGCGAACGAGGGTATCCTCGCCGCACGTATCGCGGATCGCTCATTTCAGTACGTCAATCCGGCTCTCTGTGCCATGTTCGGCTACACCCACGATGAGTTCCTGCGACTTGGCATTAATGATATGTATCCAGACGAAGCTCAGCCCAGGGTGTTTGCCGAGTTTCAGGCGATGGTGCGTGGCGAAAGGACGATGGTCTCCAACATTCGCTGTCGTCGCAAAGATGGAAGTATTTTTTATGCCGACATCAAAGCTGCACGAACGCGCATGGATAACCAGGAATTTATGGTCAGCTTTATCAGTGATGTCACTGAACGCCGATCTGCGGAGGAAGCGCTGATCGAGGAGCGCAATTCACTGGCCCGCCGAGTAGATGAACGCACCGCCGACCTCAGCCGCGCCAACACCGACCTGATGCGGGCGGTACGTGCCAAGGATGAGTTCCTCTCCACCATGAGCCACGAGTTACGCACGCCGCTCAATGCGATCCTGGCGTTTAGCGAGGGTCTGCTGGAACAAGTGCGCGGCCCGCTCAACGAGCGCCAGCAGGCGTCGCTGCGCAATATCGAAACCAGCGGTCGCCACCTGCTCGCGCTGATTAACGACATCCTCGACATCGCGAAGGTCGAGTCCGGACGCATGGAGTTACAGCACGAGATCTTTGCAATCGTAGACGTATGCGATTCCAGCCTCATGTTTGTCAAGGAGCAGGCGTTCAAAAAGAATCTCCGGCAGGAGTTCCATCTGAATGACCGGCAGGCCACAGTGTATGCCGACCCCAAGCGCCTGAAGCAAATGCTGGTAAACTTGCTCAGTAACGCGGTCAAGTTCACCGAGAAAAATGGCCGGATCCGCCTTGAGGTCAACACCGACGCTGAGATGGGCGTCGTCTACTTTACCGTCGAGGACACCGGTATCGGTATATCGCCTGAGGGCATGGCCCGCCTGTTTCAGCCATTTATTCAGCTCGACTCTCGCCTGAACCGCCAGCACGACGGCACCGGGCTGGGGCTGGCCCTCGTGCGTCGTCTGGCCGAGTTGCACGGTGGCAGCATCTCGCTAGAGAGCGAACCGGGCAAGGGCAGCTGCTTTACCATCGCCTTGCCCTACCCCCCGCCACAGTCAGGGGAGAAGCAGTTCTCTCCTTCGGTCTTCCCGCTTGCGGGGGATACCACGCTGCACTCTGCCGTCGTCATCGAGGACTCGGAGACGGCAGGGGAGCAGATCGCACGCTACCTGGAGGAGTTGCACATTCACGCCGTCGTCCATCTGGACGGCAAGGGCGCCCTAGAGCACGTGACCAAATCTCCCCCCGATGTGATCTTCCTTGATGTGCAGATGCCGATCCAGTCGGGATGGGACGTATTGGCCCAGCTTAAAGCCGCACCGCACCTGCAGGCTATCCCGGTGGTTATTATTTCTGTAGTGGATGATCGTGCACGCGGGCTGGCTGCTGGTGCGGCTGAGTACGTGGTCAAGCCTATCTCCCGCGAGACACTCCGGAAGGCGCTGGGAATCGTCATCGCTGGGCCGGAAGTTACCCGTGCGGCACTGATCATCGCCACGCCGACCACGCCGACTCCTACCAATGTGCGGATCCTGCTGGTGGATGATAACGAAGTCAATATTATCGCCGTTGGCGATTACTTACAGGATCATGGCTATCATGTGGTGGTCGCCCGCAACGGTCGCGAGGCTCTCGATAGGGTCGTCGATGCTCGCCCGGATGTGATCCTGATGGACATCCAGATGCCCGAGATGGACGGCATGGAGGCGACCCGTTGCCTGCGTGCAATGCCTACCTATGCGGATACGCCGATTATTGCGCTGACCGCCCTGGCCATGCCCGGCGACCGCGAACGCTGTATCGCCGCCGGTGCAACCGAATATCTGACGAAGCCGGTCAGCCTGAAGGGGCTGGTGGACACGATTCGGCGATTGCTGACAGCATGAGAGGTATATATCTCAGATGAGTACCATTCTTATTGTTGATGATAATATTATGGGACGTGAGACGCTGGAAGATCTGCTGGATGGGCAGGGCTACATCCTGGCATTTGCCGCCGACGGCCCGGAGGCGCTGCGGCAGGCCACTGCACTTACACCGGACATGATCCTGCTGGATGTGATGATGCCTGGTATGGACGGATTTGAAGTCTGTCAGCGCCTGCGCGCCGACCCGTATCTGGCCGAAGTACCGGTGATCATGATCACGGCTCTGGATGATGATAACTCGCGCCTGCGCGGGATCGAGGTGGGGGCTGACGATTTTATCGCCAAGCCCTTCAAGCGCACCGAGCTGCGCGCGCGGGTCAGAACCATCCTCCGTCTCAACCGCTATCACAACCTGCTCAGCGAGCGCGCCGCACTCCAGCAGGCGCACGCAGACCTGCTCCTCAGCTACGATGCGACGATTGAGGGCTGGGTGTACGCTCTCGACCTGCGCGATAAAGAGACGGAGGGCCACTCCCTGCGGGTCACTGAGATGACCGTGCGGCTGGCCCAGGTGGCGGGCATTGTTGACCCCGAGCTAACCCACGTGCGTCGGGGTGCCTTGCTGCACGATGTGGGCAAGCTTGGCATCCCGGACGCGATCCTGCTCAAGCCCGGCGCGCTGACGGAGGAGGAGTGGGTGATCATGCGCCGCCATCCGCAGTACGCCTATGATATGCTTGCGCCGATCCCCTTTCTGCGCCCGGCCCTCGATATTCCCTTCTGTCACCACGAAAAATGGGACGGTAGCGGCTACCCACGCGGCCTTGTGGGCGAGGAGATCCCGTTAGCGGCGCGGCTGTTTGCCGTTACGGACGTATGGGACGCACTGCGCTCTGATCGCCCGTACCGTGCCGGATGGTCCGTCGAAAAAGTGGTTGACCACATCCGTGCGCAGGCCGGAACGCATTTTGACCCCCAGGCAGTTGAGGTGTTCCTACAGGCGATGGGCTTTGCTGCGTGACCTTCAATCCTTCTGGAGCGGCTTCAGCCGTGTGTGGAGCCGCTCGGTGCGCAAAATCCCGCACGACGAACCGTCATGCGGGAATCGCCCAATGTGAACTCATAGATCTCGTTATGAAATACTAACAATCTGGCTGTGCGCTCCACCTTACTGCCGAGCTATCCGAGTGGTAGACTGATACCATCGGGTTCGGTGATCGATACATACGCCGCTATAAAGTTCCGGCGAAGGTTACCGTTCAGACAATGGCACGACAGCAGGATGTTGCCTGTCCCCTTGTCTCGTCACCCTACCAAATCAGGAGGAGTCAGTTGCACCTAGATCTACTCCGCAGCGACTTAGCCGCACGATCCGTGCTTGAGGAGCGCGCCCGAGCGCTCTCCCGTCAGGATACGGCTACTGAGACCGAGGCTGGTGCTTCAATGCTCTCCTTCCTGCTGGGGGGGTGTAGCTACAGCTTGTCGGCCACATCGGTGCGCGAGGTGCTTGCGCTTCCTCCGATTGCACCGCTGCCCGCCACACCGCCTTTTATTGCGGGCCTGGCGAATGTGCGCGGTCGGTTGGTCGTTGCCCTCGACCTGCGTCCCCTGTTGGAGATTGCGGTGACGCCGCCCGTGCCCGGCAGTTTACTGCTCGTGATCGGTGCGGGCGATGTCACGGCGGGCCTTATCGTCGATAGTGTCGTCACGGTGCGCCAACTGGCCGAAACCCTCGACCCGACCCCGGCGGCCGCCGCCGGGCGTGGGCAAACATGGGTACGCGGTGTGGATTCAACTCTTAGCCTCCACCTCGATAGCGATGTGCTGTTGGCCGACCCGCGCCTGGTTATCAATGCGGAGAGTGCTGAGTGATGATCTCTTTAGAGGGAGCCACGTTCTCTCTGAGAGTGTCACAACGGCACAATAAGTGTTCGGAGTGTTCTATGAGCGACATCTTACTGATCGAAGACAGTCCAAGCCAAGCGATTCGGTTCCAACTAATGCTTGAGCGCGAGGGCTATAGCGTCAGAATTGTCGCCGACGGAGCCGTTGGGTGGCGTATCGCATGTGCTGATCCGCCGCGCTTGATCCTGCTCGATATTGATTTACCCACCCTCAACGGATTCCAGATCCTCGGTCGTCTCAAGCGCGACCGCAACACCGCCGGGATCCCGGTGGTGATGCTCACCCACCGCGACAATGTGGATAGTGTGCAGCGGGCGATTGACCTTGGTGCCGACGACTACCTCTTCAAAGACGACGCACCCTACGAACTCTGTGCCACCGTCGCTCAGTCGATGCGCTAGGTCACAGGCTCGCAGGTAGTTACCGTTTAGCACCCCCCCCCCGCTCCCAGCCTCTCACCCACAAGGGGAGGTGGGAGCCGATCCCGCGCATCCTGATGTGAATTCTTCCCCTTTCCCCTTGTGGGTAGAACGTAGGGAGCCGTGTGATGGGTAGATACAACAACCTCAGCATCCGCAGCAAAATTCTGCTTGTCGTGGTCTTCGTCCTCATTGCAATGACCCTCGTTTCCACGCTGGCCTACATTGGCATCCTGGACAGCCTTAACCGCGAGTCCGATGTCCGTAGCAGCTACACGGTTATTACGCAGAGCGACGAGATCCTGATCCAACTGGTGAATATGGAAACCGGTGAGCGCGGCTTTCTGCTGACAGGCAATGATAGTTTTTTGGAACCCTATACAACTGGCTACACAGACTACCAGCGCTCGATCACGTCCTTGCGCAAGGCAGTTGCCAGCCAAGACACCAGTACGGTTGCCGATCTCGATGTCCTCGCCGAGAAGATCCGCAGTTGGCGCGTCGAAGTGATTGAGCCACTGATCCAGATGCGCCGCGATGTGAATACGGGGAAGACCTCGACCGAAACGTTGCTCGCTCGTGTGAGCGATGGTGAGGGGAAGCGCCGCTTCGACGAGATCCGCACCTTGATCGGGGGCTTCATCGATCACGCGAATCAGAAGCTCATCCAGCGGAACACCGACTCCGAGGGTGCTGCAACGAGGCTTCAAATCACCCTGATCGGTGGCACAGTCGCGGCAATCCTGTTCAGCATTATTGGCACGATTGTGATCTCCAACGGCATCGCCTACCGACTCGGTCTTGTCGCTCGCGCCGCAGATAGCATGTCGCAGGGCAACCTCGACGACCGCCACGAACTGCCCTCTGAGAATGATGAGGTTGGTCGGCTGGCCAAATCGTTTAGTCTCATGGCGCGTACTATTCGCACCCAGATCGACGAGCAGCGCCGAGTGAATGCGGATCTGATTGCCGCCAGCGACACGAAAGTGGCCAAAGAGTATCTGGAGCAGATGGTTCGTTCGTATTCGTCCTTCGCCGATGAGGTGTCCCGTGGCAATCTCACCGCCCGTCTGAGTGTGTCCGCCACCCAGCAGGATGAACTGGCCACCCTAGGACGCGCCCTGAACACGATGGTTGAGGGTTTGCACCAGATCACCTCGCAGACCCAGCAGGCCGCCACAAATATCGCGGCGGCGGCGGCCGAGATCCTCTCCGCTACCACCCAGCAGGCCGCCTCAGCCGCCGAGCAGTCGGCCGCCCTTACCCAGACGACCACCACCATTGATGAGGTCAAGGCCATCGCCGTCCAGACGGCCCAGCAGGCTGCCCAAGTCGCTCACGATAGCCAGTTGGCCTTGAGCGCGGCTCGCCAGGGTACCAGCTCGGTTGAGGAGACCGTCTCCGGCATGGGCCAGATCCGCTCCCGTGTCGAGAGCATCGCGGAGACCATCCTGGCCCTCGCTGAGCAGACCCAGGCGATCAGCACGATTATCACCACGGTGAGCGAGCTCGCCGACCAGAGTAACCTCCTGGCGCTGAACGCAGCGATCGAGGCCGCCCGCGCCGGTGAGCAGGGCCGCAGCTTCGCCGTGGTCGCCCAGCATGTGCGCGACCTCGCTGAGCGCTCGAAGGGTGCGGCCCAGCAGGTGCGCGAGATCCTCTCGGAGATCCAGAAGGCGACGAACGCCGCCGTGCTCGTGACCGAGGAGGGCACAAAAGGTGTCGAGAATGGCGCACGTCTGGCCGGACAGGCTGGCCAGGTGATTCACCGCATCGCCGCCGAAGTGGAGGGCGGTGCCCAGGCTAACGTCCAGATGGCCGCCGCCGCGCAGCAGCAGACGGCGGGCATGGAGCAGATCGGTCAGGCGATGGGCAGCATCCAGCAGGCGACCACCCAGGCTTTGGCCAGCACCCGCCAGGCTGAGCGCGCCGCCCAAGATCTGCACACGCTTGCCCAGTCGCTCCAGCGCACCATTGCCGCTTATCGACTGTAGAGGTGATACCCATGAATTTCTCGATTCGCATCAAGCTCTTGGCCGCTCTCGGGCTGAGCCTCGTACTCCTCCTCGTGCTGGGGGTCTTCGCGCTCTTCCAGATGAGCACGATGAACGCACGGGCCGTCTTTGTGGGTGAGAATAGCATCCCCACCCTAAACATGGCCTCGGATATGCGTCGGATTGCGAACCGTTATCGGTTTTCCCAAGGAGCGTACTTGCTCGCCATTACGTCTGAAGAACGATCTCTTTTGAGTGAGGATATGCTCACGCAAGAGAAGGAGATGACGACGATATTCCGCGACTACGCGATGTTGATTGTCGCAACTGACTCGAACGAGCGCCAGGCGTACGATGCGATTGTCAACGATTGGACCGACTTTGTCAGTCAGTCTCACAGCACGACTATTACGACGAATATCGCGGCTACCAGCGCGGAGAAGGAAACCGCGTTTCATGCTTCCGACGCTAAGTTTCAGAGCCTGGTTGAATCGACCGCGAAGCTCAGGGATGTTGACGGCACACAGAGCGATGAGGCGCTCCAAGCTGTGCAATCCACCTACGAAAGTTCGCGCACGCTGGTTCTCGGCAGCACCGCCCTGGCTATTCTGGTCTCTGCCGTCTTCGGCCTGATTATCTCGACGGCAATTGTCCGCAACATCGGGCTGCTCACGCGGGCGACCGCCGCAGTCGCCGCTGGCGATATGAGTCAGCAGGTCACGATGCGCAGTGGCGATGAACTGGGCACTCTGGCCACCAGTTTTAACCAGATGACCGAAAACCTGCGCGCAAGCAAGACGACCGAGGAGCAGGCGCACAAGCAGGAGATCCAGCGCAACCAGGCCGAGCGTGAGACCCGCGCTGAGCTCCAGCGCGTTGTGGCCCACTATAGCGACTTCATTGCCCGTATCGCCGCTGGCGATCTGACCTCGCGTGTCGATGAGCAGGGCGATGCTGAGATGCGCCGGATCGGTGTCGACCTGAACAAGATGGTCGAGGGTTTGCACCAGATCACCACGCAGACCCAGCAGGCGGCCGCAAACATCGCGGCGGCGGCAGCCGAGATCCTCTCTGCCACCACCCAGCAAGCCGCGTCGGCCGCCGAGCAGTCGGCCGCCCTTACCCAGACCACCACCACCATTGATGAGGTCAAGGCCATCGCTCTCCAGACGGCCCAGCAGGCCGCCCAGGTGGCTCACGATAGCCAGTCGGCCCTCAATGCGGCCCGTGAGGGCACCAGTTCGGTTGAGGAGACGGTCATCGGTATGAGCCAGATCCGCTCCCGTGTCGAGAGTATCGCGGAGACTATTCTGGCCCTCGCGGAGCAGACCCAGGCGATTGGGACAATCATTACGACGGTGAGCGAACTGGCTGACCAGAGCAATCTGCTGGCGCTGAACGCGGCGATTGAGGCCGCCCGCGCCGGTGAGCAGGGCCGTAGCTTCGCCGTCGTCGCCCAGCATGTGCGCGACCTCGCCGAGCGCTCGAAGGGTGCCACCCAGCAGGTGCGCGAGATCCTCTCGGAGATCCAGAAGGCGACCAATGCCGCCGTACTCGTGACCGAGGAGGGCACCAAGGGTGTCGAGACCGGCGCACGTCTGGCCGGGCAGGCAGGCCAGGTGATCCACCGCATCGCCGCCGAGGTCGAGGGCGGTGCCCAGGCCAACGTGCAAATGGCCGCCGCCGCGCAGCAGCAGACGGCGGGCATGGAGCAGATCGGCCAGGCGATGGGTAGCATTCAGCAGGCTACCACCCAGGCCCTGGCCAGTACGCGCCAGGCTGAGCGCGCCGCCCAGGATCTGCACACGCTCGCCCAGTCTCTCCAGCGCACCATCGCCGCGTACCGACTGTAGCGGTGACTAGTCCAGGGCTGTTGCAAAGTCGTGTGATCGCCGCTCAGCCCTCATCCCCCAGCCCCCTCTCCCTGAACGGGAGAGGGGGAGTTGGATGTGTCCTGCTGCGGAATCTCCCCTCTCCCCGTGTGGGAGTGGGGCAGGGGGTGAGGGCCGGAGGGTGACGTTGCAACAGCCCTGGGTGTCTATCCAAACGCACGCACGAAACGCGCATTATGCTATACTCTGGACTACAGAAAACAATGGGATTTCCCAAGATCTACAGTAAGGCATGTTTCAAAATGGGCACATTCAGCTTTATAGTCTTGCGATGATGCGCCGAGGCGATGAGGCGC
>CAIRFY010000606.1 GCA_903877945.1 uncultured Oscillochloris sp.
CCTCACCCCCTGCCCCTCTCCCTCACGGGGAGAGGGGAGTTTCTTCATCAGGATGCGCTCGGCTCCCCCTCTCCCGTTCAGGGAGAGGGGGCTGGGGGGTGAGGGCTGTCCGGCGACCACACGACTTTGCACATGCCCTGCACGTCATCTGAAACGTTCGCTGCGCATGTGCGTACATAGACTAGAGTGGGGTGTACGTCATGGATCTGCTCGTCGAGGAGGCACAGCTTACCCGGCGCGCTCAGGCTGGCGACCAGGTAGCGTTCGCCGATCTGGTGGTTCGCTACACGGGTGCCGTCTATAACCAGGCATATCGTATGCTCGGCAATGCTCAGGAGGCTGAGGATGCGGTGCAGGAGGTGTTTCTGCGTGCCTACCGACGCCTGGATAGCTACGACCCGGCCCGGCGTTTTGTGACTTGGTTGCTGACGATTGGCTCGAACTACTGCATCGACCGGCTACGGCGAAGGCGCATGAGTTGGCTCACCCTCGACGACGTGGCCTTCTGGCTGACGAGCAGCGAGGCTGGCCCGGAGCGCAATGCCCTTGAGAATGAGCGCCAGCGTCGTGTCCAGCGGGCACTTCAGCAACTCCCCGAAAACTACCGCAGCGTGACCGTACTGCGCTACTGGAACGATCTGTCCTACCTGGAGATCGCTGAGACTCTGAACCTTACCGAGGCTACCGTAAAGACGCGCCTGCACCGGGCGCGCAAGATGCTCCGCAACGTCCTCGGTGCCGATGGAGAAGAGCTATGGAACGTGGAAACAACCAACTGACCCTCGATGATGATGCCATGGCTGCGGCAGAAGGGGAGACGCGCCGCCTGCTGGCGCGCTATGGTCAGCCGCAGGTGATGGAGCCGCCCGCCGCGTTGGCAGGCCGGGTGATCGATGCGCTGTCAGAGCCGTCGTCACGTCCGGCTAGTACGCTGCGTCGGTTCTATGCAGGGATAGGGCTGATCTGCGGGTGTGTCGCCCTCGCCCTTGGCGCATGGGGCGTGTTGATCGACAGCAGCGGACCAGCAAAACTCTTTGGCGACCTGAGTGGTGGCATCAGCGAGCTGATTCTTATCCTCACTCTGGCTGCCAAGCCGCTGATCAACCTGCTGATGAGTGCCGGAGCGACAGTCCTGGTGATGATCGTCGCCTCTCTTGGCGGCAGTTGGCTCTGGTGGGAACTGCTGCGCCGCGAACTGGCCGTATCGCCGGAGACGAGCGCATGATCCGCTGGATGGTCATCCTTCTCGCAGGGTTTATCGCCCTCGCCCCTGGCTATGCCCTGGCTCAGGGGCTGCGTCCGATCACCGTGAACATCGGCGAGGTCTTCCACGGCGACCTGGCATCGATCAGCGAGCCGATGATAATCGTCGGTACAGTCGATGGCGATGTGACAAGCTGGAGCGGGACGATTACCGTACTTGGCGAGGTTCACGGTGACGTGGTGAGCTACGTCGGCACTATTAGGCTTGGCCCCGATGCGCGGGTGACAGGCAGCGTACTCTCGCTCGGCGGCGGAGTGCTGCGTGCGGAGCATGCACGGGTAGCCGTGCGGATGCTCGGCGAAAACCCGCTGACCGGCGGGGTGGTACGGGCGAGTACCGCGACGTTTCTGCAGCCACAGCGCGAAGGTGCCGCCGCTGCGCCGCCGCTGCCGCTCATCAGCACAGCCATGACCATGATCGTGCTGCTCCTCGCCAGCGCCTGTGCGGCCATCTGGCCCAGGCGCGTGCGCGGGGTCAGCATGGCCCTGCGCCGCGCACCTGGGCGATCTCTGGCCTTTGGCCTATTGACCACGTTCCTGGGAGCAACGCTGCTGCTGCCCCTCAGCGGGCTAATCGCCCTGAGCCTCGTGGGCCTACCGTTGCTGCTCCCGCTCGTCCTGGTCGTCCAGATTCCCTATCTCTTTGGCCTGGTCGGGCTGGGCTTGTCGCTTGGTGAGCGCATTCGCCCCAACGACCCGCAGATAAAGGCCGCTGCGGTTGGCGTCGGGGTACTGCTGCTCCCGCTCAGTCTGATCGGTGCCGTAGCACCGCGATGGAGCCTGGCCCTCTTCTACGCGGCGACGAGCCTCGGCCTGGGTGCCGCCATCCTCAGCGGCGGCGGAGCCTACGCCCTGCGGGCGCGAACAGAGCGGTGACGAGCTATCGCCCCCCGCTGGCAATCGCGAAGATGAAGAAGGCGCAGCAGCCGAACAGCAGTAGCAGAGCGCCGATCAGCGGGTAGAGCAGCACAGCGAGGGTCGCCCGTCCACTATCGAGGCGATGGACGATGCTGGTGGATAGCACAAGGATGACCAGACCCCAGGCCCATGCGATGACACTGAGGGTTGAGCCAATTACCGGGATGAAGCTGAGGGCGTCGAGCGCGTGGGGGGCCACCGAGAGCGCACCCATGCCGAGCATCTGCTGAATGGTACCCTGACCGCCAAGCTGCTGGGCGGCGATATGGGTAAGCACCACGGTGAGCATCAGGCTACCCAGGTAGCTCAAGGGCGTGCTGGCCATCAACCCGAGACCCTGGAGGATCACGCTTACTGGGCGCGGTAGCGGCGTCGGCAGATCCATGACCGCACGTACCAGGTTCAGCGCCCCCGCGCTGTTTTCTTTAAGCAGTTGCACCATCTCGCGCTGCGAGGCACTGGTCGCGGTAAGTGACTGTTGCTGGATGCTCTGCGCCAGGGTTGTCTCAATATCCGCGATCACCCGATCCGGGCTAGAGTTCGTGATCATGGTGCTGATCGCCTGGACGCCACCCACAAACAGGCCGACAAACAGAACAAGCGTCAGCCCACGGCGCACCACGTCCGGTGCCTCACGCATGCCTCGGAAGAACGTCTGGCTGAGGGTCAGGGCACCGTTGAACGTGTCGATCACGAGATGCCTCCCTGTACTGCCGAGTTGAGAGTGCCGAGGGCGAGGGCGAACACAACGCAGGCCAGGGCGATCACGATAAGAGCCAGGATAACCGGGCCGAGCAGGGTGGCCCAGAATGTGCGCCACGGCGGCAGCCCGTGGGCCTCGCGGATGGCCATATAGCCAGCCACTAGGCCCAGCAGCAAGGTGCCCGCAACCTGGGCGAAGGGTACAATCTGGATAATGCTGAGGAAATAGACGCTGTTGGCGAGGGCGGTGCTGGCGAGGGTTTGGTGAAAGGTAGCCTGGCCGCCGAGGAAGCGGGCCATCAGATGCGCGATGGTGCCGAAGAACAGCCAGCTCACGACCATCATCAGCGGTGTGGTAATCACACCGACCAGGCTGCCGATCAAGCCACCGCCATTCATGGCGTATACAACCTGGGTGACCTGGGCGAAGATTCGGTCAAACTGCGCGGGAAAATGCGCGTCGAGGCTACTCACCTGGGCAAACCAGGGCATTGCGTACAGACCATCGTGGATCGTCGTGGCTACGACTGTCGCACTTGGCTGCGCCATATACTCGCCGAGGTCGCCGATCAAGGTGGCGATCCCAACGAGTAGGCCAATGATCGCGACGAGCGCGAAGCCTCGGCGCAAACCATCCGGCGAGTCGCGCTGATCGCGATAGGCCAGGGGGTTTAGCAGGAGTCCTTCAATCCCCAGGCGGAACAAACTCAGTACCGATTGCATCGGTCTCCTCTATGTATGGCTACACGGTGAGAGGGCATCGCGGCCATTCTACCATGGAGGGTGTTGGGGACGGCAACGCAGGCGCGCATCGTGACGCGCCCACGCGACGACCTGCGGCCTTCAGACCCCCGCCACTGCCGCCTGTGATGTCTCATCCACCGGGTTACAGATCCCGCAGACGCGGAAGGGTATCCCGGTGCCGGTCTCGGCGCGGATATTCTCACGGCTGCCGCAGTAACGGCAGACCGAGAGGTTCTCAATATCTTCGGCGCGCCAGAGTTGAGGGGAGAGCGTGATCTCAAGGTGGTCATCAAGGGAGAGGATGCCGATCTTCACGCAGACAGCGGCGGGAAACACATCGGCGACACGAGCGAAGAGGTTTTGGGGGTAGGAGTAGACCTCATCGCCCACAAGAATGTCGCGCATGCGTGGGTGTTGTCGAATCTTCATGGCTACTCAAGGCGGGCGATCAGCCGACGCAGGTCGGCGTCATCTAGCGCAAAAGGCTTTTCATCGGCGAACATCAGTTCATCAAGCACATCGGCGATAGCATCGCTGCCCTCAGCATCTACCTCCTCCTCGCCCTGCTCGATAGAGTAGAAGAGGTCGAACGCCCAGGTAGCGATGGCGGCATCGCTGATCTGACCACAGATCCGCTCGTTGATTTTAGCGACAACGTCGTTACGGTGAACCATGATAGCACACTTCTCCCGTGCGTGCGGCCCTCAGGCCAGCGATTCTTCACAGTGCGCGACAAACCCGCAGCCCGCGCAGCGCCGCGTGTTGCTATGGCTACGCATGACATCTTCGGCGTCCAGCAATTCGTGCATCTCGTCGAGAATGGCGAGAATCTCGGCGCGCACCTCGGCGGTATAGGGCAGCCGGAAGCTCACCTCGGCGTAGCGCAAGATGCCGTATGGCGGGGCGTGGCCGCTCGTCTCCTCGATCAGCAGGCAGTAGGCGGCAAGCTGCATCCGATCCGAGTCGTAGGGTTGCGCCGCGTATCGTCCGGGCTTCACCTCCACCGGAATCTGCTGGCCTCTCTGGTCGATGATATAGTCGGGCTTGCCGCTGAGTCCGTAGTGACGCGCCACCAGAGGTCGATCCATATGTTGTCCGGTACGCCCAGCCCGCGCATCGTTGGCGATAATCGGAGCCCAGGGCACGCCGGTGCGAGCGCGAATACGCAGAGCCAGGATGAGTGTGGCGACCGCAAGGGTCAGCAGTGTAACGACAAGTGGTGACATTGTTCGATTGCAGAGTATGGATCTAGCCGAGGATGAGCAGCACGATGCTCACCGCAAGCAGCAGCCCAGCCAGCCAGATCAGCCCGCCGCTGAGGTTCACCGCCCGACTGTGACGAGCGTGGCGCAGGGTGCCGAGATCGCGCCGATCCTGGCCCGCAGGCTCTTCACCGATCACCCGGCGCAGCCACCATGCCCGCGCA
>CAIRFY010000607.1 GCA_903877945.1 uncultured Oscillochloris sp.
ACGAGTACGCCAATGCCGACAAGTACCCGCGTGCCGCCGACGAGTACGCCGTGGTCGACGAGTACGCCGTGGCCGACGATCTCGCCAGTGCCAACAAACACTCGCGTGCCGCCGACGAGTACGCCGTGGTCGACGAATACGCCGTGGCCGACGAGTACGCCGTGGTCGACGAATACGCCGTGGCCGACGAATACGCCGTGGCCGACGAATACCCCCGTGCCACCGACGAGTACGCCGTGGCCGACGAGTACGCCGTGGCCGACGAATACCCCCGTGCCACCGACGAATACGCCGTGGCCGACGAGTACGCCGTGGCCGACGAATACCCCCGTGCCACCGACGAGTACGCCGTGGCCGACAAGTACGCCGTGGCCGACGAATACCCGCGTGCCGCCGACGAGTACGCCGTGGCCGACAAGTACGCCGTGGCCGACGAGTACGCCGTGGCCGACGAATACCCCCGTGCCACCGACGAATACGCCGTGGCCGACGAACACCCCCGTGCCACCGACGAGTACGCCGCAACCGACGAGTACCCCCGTGCCGCCGACGAGTACGCCGCAACCGACGAGTATACCGCAGCCGCCGACGAGTATACCGCAGCCGACCCACAATCCGATCAAAGATAATGGCGCAGAAGGCACACCGTAAATCTGATCGCGCCCGGCCCGTGAACGGGTGGGCTTCTGGTCGGCAAAGGCCGACTTTGTGAACCAGAGCCGGGGGCTTCAGCCCTCCGACGAGCGACTGCGGTATAAAGCCCAGGGCAATACCGCAAAACTCGCCATGTCACGCTGAGCGAAGCGAGTATCCCGGTGTGCCTTATCATTGCCGGGACGCTTCGCTTCGCTCAGCGTGACAGCGTTACTTCTGCTCTACTGTGTCTTTCGGCATCGGGAAGAGAAATCTCAGCCCCAGTTCAAGGGCCACGGGGATCAGCAGCAGGCTCAGTAGCGGTGCCCAGATTGGGCTGAGGGCGAAGTAGATCACCAGGGACGGGATCGCCAGGATGATTGCGAAGATCGTCTTGCCCATGCTTCCCCAGCCCACAGACATAACGACGCCGATGATGGTGAAGAGTACAATGCCGCCGTCGGCACAGGTGTTGAGGGCGATGGCGTCGTAGCAGGAGTTGAGCGCTGATGGGCCAGCAATATCGAAGGGCAAGCCCTCGGTGTCGAAGAATGTGGGCAGGGCGTAGCGGCGCAGCATAAACAGGACAGCACCCAGGGCAATCACTAGGTAGGCGCGCACGATCCGGTTCTGAAAAATTGGCATTTCATCTCAGTAGAGACGCCCCGGCAGGGCGTCTCTGAGACGCCCCACCGGGGCGTCTCTACGTATGGCTGGCTTATCCAACGACGACATTCACGAGCTTGCCGGGCACCACAATCACCTTGCGGATGGCCTTGTCTCCGATGTGGCTGCGCACTCGGTCGCTCTCCATCGCCAGGGTGCGCAGGTGATCCTCGCTGGCGTCCACTGGCACCGTCAGCTTATCGCGCACCTTGCCGTTCACCTGGAGAACCACCTCGATCTCGTCCTCGGCGGCCAGGGACGAGTCGGCCACCGGCCATGCCTGCTGGTGGACGCTGTAGCCGCGACCGGTGCGCGCCCACAACTCCTCGGCGATATGCGGGGCCACCGGGGCGATCAGGAGCATCAGGATCTCGGTTGCCTCGGCCCATGCCGGCGTGCCTGCCATGCCGCCGTCGCGGGCCTTATACAGCGCGTTGGTAAACTCCATTAGGGCCGAGATGATCGTGTTGAACTTAAAGTCGGCGATGTTGCCCTCGACGCGCATAATCGTCTGGTGGGTGACGCGGCGCAACTGGCGCTCGCTGAAGTTGCCGGGCTGGTCGGACTCATCGCCGGGGCTGAGCACGATCCGCCAGACCCGGTCTAGCCAGCGGCGCACGCCGGGCACGCCGTCGGTGTTCCAGGGCACCGCCGCCTCAAAGTCGGAGATAAAGCACTCGTAGCCGCGCAGGGCGTCCGCGCCGTGCTTGGCCACCACCTCATCGGGCGTGATCACATTGCCCTTTGACTTCGACATCTTCTCGATGACGAGCTGGCCGTCCACCTCACGGGCGGGGGCCAGGATCAGACCCTGGTTGCGCAGACGCTTGAACGGCTCGAAGAACGGCACGATCCCCAGGTCGTACAGCGCCTTCGTCCAGAAGCGTGAGTAGAGCAGGTGCATCACCGCGTGCTCGGCCCCGCCGACGTACATATCCACCGGCAGCCAGTAGCTCAGATCCTGGGGCGTGGCGATCTGGCCGGGGTTCTGCGGGTCGGTGAAGCGCATGTAGTACCAGGACGAGCACGCGAAGGTGCCCATGGTGTCGGTCTCACGGCGACCGCTGCGGCCATCGGGCAGCGTCACCTGCACCCAGTCCGTGATCAGGGCCAGGGGTGACTCGCCGGTGGCCGTGGGTTCGTAGCTCTCGACGCCGGGCAGAGTCAGGGGCAACTGGTCATCGGGCACGGGGATCTCCAGGCCATCCTCGGTGTAGATAATCGGGATGGGCGTGCCCCAGTAACGCTGGCGGCTGATCAGCCAATCGCGCATCTTATAGTTGAGGCGGCCCTGGCCCTGGCCTTGTTGCTCCAGGTAGGCAATCGTCGTGCTGATCGCCTGGTCGCCGGGTAGACCGTTGATCGGCCCAGAGTTGATCGGCGAGCTATACTCGCTGTGGTAGATCAGATCCTGGTAGGCGGGAGTGGTGGCGAGGTAGGCCATAAAGCTGGGCAGGGCGTCGATCCTGAGCGCGGTGCGGATGCGGCTACTGATCAATTCGTCGGCGGCCACCGAGTCGAAAGGGATGACCGCGTCGGGGAAGATCGCCAGCCAGCCCGAACCGGCCACCTCCGTCCAGCCCTCGGTCAGGTGCGGGCGCACCAACTCGGCGTATGCCTGGGCCTGGGTGCCGATCAGCGTCACCGTCAGGGCACCGCCATCGTCGCTGAAGGCGTAGCCCGCCGCACGCAGGGCATCGGGCAGGGCGGCGGCGTAGGTTCCGGCGCGCAGCAGCGAGCGGGCCGCATCGTCACTGCGGGCGATCACCGGGATGATCGGCAGGCCAAACTTGAGGGCGAAGGCGAAGTCACGCTCATCGTGGGCGGGCACAGCCATGATCGCGCCGGTGCCATAGCCCATCAGCACATAGTCGGCCACCCAGATTGGAATGCGCGCACCGTTCACCGGGTTCAGCGCGTAGCCGCCGGTGAAGACGCCGGTCTTCTCCTTATCCTCCACCGCCACCACGACCGCGCCCTTGACCTTGGCCTGGGCCGCGTATGCCTCCACGGCGGCACGCTGCGCCTCGCCGGTGATGCTCGGCACCAGGGGGTGTTCGGGCGACAGCACCATAAAGGTCGCACCCCAGAGCGTATCGGGGCGGGTGGTGTAGACGATAATTTTGGATTGCCGATTGTTGATTGCAGATTGATCTGGGTCGGGATGATCGGCTGCAATCTGCGATCTGAAATCGGCAATCTGAAAGATCACCTCTGCGCCTTGGGAGCGACCGATCCAGTTGCGCTGCATGGTCACGATCCGGCCCGGCCAGTCAACCGTGTCCAGGTCGCGATCCAGCCGGTCGGAGTAGGCCGAGATACGGAAGAACCACTGCTTCAGGGTTTTTCGCTCGACCAGGGCGCCCGAGCGCCAGGCGGTGCCATCGGGCAGCACCTCCTCGTTCGCCAGTACCGTCTTATCGACCGGATCCCAGTTCACGGTAGCCTCGCCCCGGTAGGCCAGGCGGAAGCGTTTGAGGAAATCCTGCCGCTGCAAGGGCGAGAAGGCGTTCCACTCAGCCGCGCCCACCTGCTGATCGGAGAGCGCCAGGCCCAGATTGGCGGTGCCGTGTTCCGCCAACTCGGCCTCTAGTTCGCTGATCGGGCGGGCCTTATCGGCGCGGGAGTCATACCAGGAGCCGTAGAGGCGCAGGAAAATCCACTGCGTCCAGTGGTAGTACTCCGGGGTAGACGAGTTAATCTCGCGGCTCCAGTCGTAGCTGGCCCCGATCAGGTTCATCTGGCGCTTGTAGTTTTCGGCGAAGCGGTGAATGAGGACGGACGGGTTGGTCTTCAGCTTGATCGCCGCGTTCTCGGCGGGCAGGCCAAAGGCGTCCCAGCCCATCGGGTGCATGACGTTGTAGCCCTTCATGCGGTAGTAGCGGGCGACCAGATCGGTGGGTACATAGTTACGGCAATGGCCCACACTCAATCCCTCGCCGCTGGGGTAGGGGAAGAAGTCCAGAATATAGTATTTGGGGCGCTCATCGGCGGGGGTGGTTTTATACAGTTCGTCGGCGGCCCAGCGATCCTGCCACTTCTTCTCGATAGCGGTCGGGTCGTAGCGCTCGGCGAAGGTCTTATCGGGCTTTGGGTCGCTCATAGATAGCGTGCCTTTAGACAAGGGAACAGGGAAGCGGCAGGATTTCAGCGCAAACCGAGCCTTACACGTTTTCCGTAGGCCATGAGCCGACATTATAGCATAGCTACGTCGGTCGCCAAGGGGTACGAACATTGCATCAGTTCTGCCCCGTGTCTTTTCGTCACAGGGATGTGTATTTCGGGTATGATAGCCTGGACACTGTGCCATGCTCTCTTAGGCATGTTTCAGATTACAAATTTGCCGCAACAGGACGCGGTGCATTAGCCCAAACTGTCAAGCTGGATTGAAACATCTCTTAGGCAGGCATGTTTCAAAATGGGTACATTCAGCTTTACAGTCTTGCGATGAGGCGATGAGGCGATGAGGCGATACGGAACGCCTCACCGCGTCATCGTTTCATCGCTGAACTGTCACGCTGGATTGAACCATCCCTTAGTCCAATACATTTTGAATAACGAATCTATCTCCGGATAGCCCTCACCCCCTTGCCCCCTTGGGAGAGGGGAACCGGAAGCGTCCTGATGCGAAAGCTCCTCGCCTACCTGCCCTATCAAATAGCCGCCGATCTGCTACGTGGCGCCGACCTTGTCGGGCGAACCCGCCGTGATGATGCGGTGACTCTGTTTGCTGATGTCTCGGGCTTTACGCCGATGAGCGAGGCTTTGAGCCGCTTTGGTCAGGGTGGCACCGAGGATCTGACGCGCCTGCTCAATGATTACTTTGCGGTGATGATCGATCTGATCGCCTCCTATGGTGGGGTGGTCGTTTCCTTCGGCGGCGATTCGCTGACCGCCCTCTTCTACCTGAAGGGCGATGTGAGTTCTGGTGAGATCGCCGCTCGTGCCACCCACTGCGCCCTCGATATGCAGATCCTCATGGATCCCTACCGCAATATTCGGACACGGGCCGGACAGTTCAGCTTGGAGATTAAGATTGGACTGGCTCTTGGCCCGGTGCTCTCGACGGTGGTGGGCGACCCGGAGGTACGCCTACAGAGCGTGATCGCTGGCTTGCCGCTGGAGCAGGCTGCTGAGGCTGAACACGTGGCGAATGTTGGTGATGTGGTTGTCCATCGCGATCTGATCGCCCTTGTTCCCAACCTCACGACCTCCGCCGATATGCGCGGGGATTACCGGCTGGTCTCCGCACTGGACGGGCTGCCCACCTATGCGCCGCTGCCCCCGCTTCCGGCTGTCCCCGAGAGTTTGCTATCTATCCTCACCGCATTTGTCCACCCGCTGCTGGCCCACCGGCTGCTCGATGGGCAGATGGGCTTTGTGAACGAGCACCGCAGTGTCACCGTGCTGTTTGTCGGGTTCAGCGGGTTTGATTACGATAGCGACCTGCTTGTGGGTGCCCGACTTCAGGCGTACATCGTCCAGGTGGCGCGGATTGTGCAGCAGTACGACGGCGACATCAACAAGATCGACATGGGCGACAAAGGCAGCAAGCTGGTGGTGGTCTTTGGCGCGCCCATTGGTCACGAGAATGATGCCGAGCGCGCCATGCGCTGCGCCCTCGCGCTGCGTGATCTGAGCGTTGAGCATGATGAGCGCACGGCGTTCAGCATCCGTATCGGCATCGCCTCAGGGTTGGTCTACTGCGGGCTGGTGGGCGCGGAGATGCGCCGCGAGTATACAGTGATGGGCGACACGGTGAATCTGGCGGCCAGGCTCATGCAGGCCGCCGTGCCGGGCGAGATCATCGCGGCCAGCGGCGCACACCGCCCGGTGGCCGTCCAGTTTCTCTGGACGCCACTGAATGTGCTGCGGGTGAAGGGACGCTCGCGGCCGGTTCCGATCTACCGGCTGGAGCAGGAGCAGCAGCGGGCCAGCCGCCATCAGGAGCCGTCGTATAAACTGCCGATGGTGGGACGTGAAGAGGAGATGCAAGTCGCCGAGCAGCACCTGCATCTGGCCAGGGGCGGGCGCGGTCAGGTGGTGGGTATCTGTGCCGAGGCGGGGATGGGCAAGTCGCGCCTGGTGGCCGAGGTCATCCGTATGGCAGCGCGGGGCGATATGGTTGTCCACTCCGGCGAGTGCCTCTCGCACGGCAGCAACAGCAGCTACCTGCCCTGGAATAGCCTGCTGCTTGGACTTTTCGGCATTGACCCAACCTGGGATCAGGATGCCCAGATTGGGCATCTGCACGAGCAGATCGCCGTCCTCTGCCCACAGGCTCTGCGGCGGATGCCGGTGTTGGCCGGGGCGATGAATCTGCCGGCTGATGAGACGGAGCAGACCCGCGCTCTTGACGCACGGGTGCGTAAGGATGTGCTGGAGACGACCGTGCTGGAATGCCTGCGCGCCATCGCTGTCGCTCGCGGGCCAGACACCGGGGTGCTGCTGGTGATCGAGGACTGCCACTGGATCGACCCGCTCTCGCACGACCTGCTAGAGGTGGTGGCGCGTGGCATTGTGGGTTTGCCCGTGATGATCCTGCTGGCTTATCGACCGCACGAACACGAGCACGTCCGGCTGCGCGTATCGCGGCTGCCGCACTTCCGCGAGTTGCTGCTGCGCGAGTTCAGTTTGCGTGAAACCGAGTGGCTGATCGGGCTGAAGTTTGGCTACCTCTTTGGCGTTCGTGGAGTGCTGCCGGTCAGCTTTATTGAGCGGATTACGACGCGCTCGCAGGGCAACCCCTTCTATATCGACCAGATGATCAGCTACATCCAGGATCAGGGAATCAATCCTGCCGACACGCATACGCTGGAATTAGTGCGTCTCCCCAACAGCCTGCGCTCGCTAATCATCAGCCGAATTGACCGGCTTAGCGAGCAGGAGCAGATCACTCTGAAGGTGGCCAGCGTCGTTGGTCGGGTCTTTCAGGCCAGTTGGCTGTGGGGGATCTACCCGCAAATCGGTAGCCCCGACGAGGTGCAGGCCCACCTCGACCGGCTCAGCACCCTCGACCTGACACCGATGGAGAAGGCCGAGCCTGAGCTGGAATATCTGTTCAAGCATATGATGACCCAGGAGGTGGCCTACGAGAGTCTGGCCTATACGACGCGCGCAATGCTGCACGAGCAGGTGGGTGACTATATTGAGCGCCACTTTGCGGGTGAGGTTGAGCGCTACCTGGATATGCTGGCCTATCACTATGGGCGCAGCGAGAACCTGGATCGTCAGCGGCACTATTTTAGATTAGCAGGCGATGCGGCCTACGCGGCCTATGCCAATGAGACGGCGATTAGCTATTATCAGCGCCTACTGCCGCTGCTGGAGTCTCCACATCAGGTGGCGGTGCTGCTGCGCGTCGGCGAGGTACTCCAGCTCGTCGGGCGCTGGACCGAGGCCGAGTCGGCTTTCGAGACCGCTCTGGCCGCCGCTGTCGCTGGTGACGATGTGGCTGGCGTGGCCCGCTGTCAGAACGTCACCGCTGAGTTGCTGGCCGCACGTGGCGATTACGAAGAGGCTCTGGCGCTCCTCGATCTGGCCATCCCGGCCTGGGAGCGCCTGGGGGATCTCGCAGGCCACTATGATGCCCTGCGTATCTTTGGCGCGATCCAGATCGACATCGGAGTCTACACGCATGGCCTGCGTTCGATAGAACACGCCCACGAAATCGCGGTGCGCCTCGATGACCAGGCTCTGATCGCCCGCACAATTGGTGCGATGGGCGTGGTCTATAGTGACATCAGCGATTACGAAATGGCCCTCTACTGTCTGGAGCGCAGCGCGGCTATGGCGGCGAATCTGCGGGATTGGGGTCTGCTGGCGCGATCACGCGAGAACATCGGCTCGATCTACCTGAACCAGAGTCGACTCGTGGACGCCCTGGCGATTTTTTACGATCTGCTGCTGCGGGCGGTGGAGATCAGCGACCGCTGGGCGCTGGCCCGGCTGACCCACGAGATCGGCCGCACCCACACGCTCTACGGCGAGGTGCATGTTGGTATGGAGTGTTACGCACGCCAGATCGCGATCACTCTGCACCTTGGCGAGCGGCGAGATCTGGCGATTGGCCTGGGCTACGTGGCCTACGCCTACGCCCGTATCGGCGATCATCATATGGCCGAGCGGGTGAGTGAACTGGCGATCACCCTCTGTGACATGATCAAGCTGGCCTACTGGGCGTGTGAATTCCGCTACGAATACGCGCTGATGCGGGTGGCCCAGGGGCGCTACGCCGATGCGGTGGCCCTGAACGACGCGGCGCTCCAGACGGCGCGGCGACTTGGCAGCAACAAGGCGATGCAGCTTCACGCCACGCTGCTTGCGGCGCGTCTGCGGGTGCTGCTCGGTGCGGAGGACTCTGCCACAGCAATTAACGCGGTGGCCACGCTCGATGAGGATTGGTATGACGCGGATGAGCGTGCGGCGATTCACTATACGATCTGGCAGATCGACCCGCGCCGCACCGCTGATCGCCAAACCGCCGCATCGCTCTATACGGTGATCGCCAACGCACGGCCCACCATACTCAGTCGCACCCGCGTTGCTCGACTCACCGGCGTGCTGCCGCCGCCGCCCCCCCCGCTGCCGCCGCTCCCGACGACCATCGACACCGGCACGCTGCCCAGCCTGGTCGCGCTGATCGAGCAGGTTGAGCAGATGGTGCCAACTAAAGGATGAGGGATGAGGGTAAGCTTCATCCCTCATCCCTCATCCCTCATCGTTTCCGAATTAAGCATAGTTTAGAAACGGACATTCCAGCTTGACAGTCGGTAGCGCGGGCTTCCAGCCTGCGGTGGTACTCCTGACCGCCTGGAAGGCGGTGCTACACGGCACACTGTCAAGCTGGATTGAACCATGTCTTAGGCATGTTTCAAAATGGGTACATTCAGCTTGACAGTTCAGCGATGAGGCGATGAGGCGATGAGGCGA
>CAIRFY010000608.1 GCA_903877945.1 uncultured Oscillochloris sp.
CTCGGACCGCTGATGCCGAGCCGTGGCAGCACGAAGTTCAGTTCCTTGTTGTACGCCGTCAGATGCTCGCCCCAGTCGCTCATCAGGTTCCACAGCTCAAGGCCAACCACGCAACCCTCACGCTGCCGTGGCCCGTCCACCGTCCAGTCATCCCAGCGGTAGATCTCTTTAAAGCTGTTCTTCACGCGCTCATCGGGGTGGGCAATCACGCCAAACCCGCCACAGGCGTACACCTCGTCGATAAAGTCCTGGGGCGGGATCTGGTTGCTGACCACCGAGTCCACATTGAGGGCCAGGAAGTGGTTGCGGTCGGGGGTGATCTCGTGGCCGACGATCACCAGCAGGTCGTCGTGCCACCCGGCGAAGGGCGCACCCTCCAGGCTATCGTGGTCGGTGACGATGATCCAGCGCAGGTTGGCGGCGCGGGCAGCGGCGATCACCTCAGGGAAACTGCCCGTGCCATCGGAGTAGGCGGTGTGGATGTGGAGGGCACCGGGGTACGCGAAGCTATAGCTCATGGCTACTCAGATCGGCTATGCGCGGGTGTGGCCGCATGCGGGTGCCTCTCAGTGTAGCATACGTTCTGTCAGGGCTGAGTATCTTGCAGAGTTGCGTGATTATCGCGCCCCCCTCACCCCCCAGCCCCCTCTCCCTGAGCGGGTTTAGGGGGAGTCGAGTGCATCCTGATGTAGAATCTCCCCTCTCCCCGTGAGGCAGGGGGTGAGGGGGCGCGTGACTTGGCAACAACTCGCTTGCCCTCCATTTGACTCTCGTTACGCATGCTCCTATGATTACAGTACCCGTGTAGAGGCTGACCTCAATCGACCGCACAGGTGCGGACAATGGAGAACTCCATGCTATCGACGATGATGCGAACCCCCCTGACCCTGAGCCACCTCCTTGAACGCGCCGGTAGGCTCTTCCCGACGAGCGAGATCGTCACCCGCATGCCGGATCGCTCGCTTCACCGCTACACCTACGCCGATTTCTACCGCCGGGCGCGTGCCCTGGCCGAGGCACTCCAGAAGGCCGGGATGCAGCCGGGCGACCGTGTGGCTACCCTGAGCTGGAATACCTCTGCCCACCTGGAGGCGTACTTTGGCATCCCGGTGGCTGGCGGTGTCCTCCACACGCTCAATCTGCGCCTGCATCCTACCGATATTGCCTATATCATCAACCACGCCGAGGATCGTTTCTTGATCGTGGACGATGTGTTGATCAAGCTTTATGAGGCGATCAAGGATCACATCAATATTGAAAAAGTGATCGTCGTGCCCCTGACCGGCCAGCCGGTGCCCGAGGGTCTCACCAGCTACGAGGATTTCCTGGCCACCGCCACCGGCGACTTCAGCTACCCCGAACTGCCCGAAGATACCGCGATGGGGATGTGCTACACCTCTGGTACCACCGGCAAGCCCAAGGGTGTCCTCTACTCGCACCGCTCTATGGTGCTGCACTCGCTCGGGTCGGCCCTCCCCGACGCCCTCAATCTTGCACAGAGCGACGTACTCACTCCGGTTGTGCCCATGTTCCACGTGATGGCCTGGGGTCTGCCTTTCACCGGAATCATGGTCGGCTGCACAATCGCGATGCCTGGCCCGCACCTCGACGCCGTAAACCTGCTGGATCTGTATGAGTCCGAGCAGGTGACGAAGACCGCTGGCGTGCCCACGATCTGGATGGGCGTACTCCAGGCGCTCCAGAAGGAGCCAACCCGCTGGAAGCTCCTACCGATGGAGATGGTGGTCGGCGGCGCGGCCGCGCCTGAGGCGATGATCCGCGCCTATGACACGTTCAACCTCAAGGTGGTTCACGCCTGGGGCATGACCGAGATGAGTCCGCTTGGCACGGTTTCGCGCATTAAGCACAACTTGGCTGACAGTGACCCCGACACGCTCTACGCCCTGCGGGCCTGCCAGGGCATGCCGATGCCCTTGGTGGAGGTGCGGGCGATGAATGAGCACGGCGAGGCACCCTGGGACGGCCATACCATGGGCGAGCTAGAGGTGCGCGGCCCCTGGGTGGCTCAGAGCTACTTTAACCTGGAGAGCGAGCGCGACAAGTGGAGCGCCGACGGCTGGTTCCGCACGGGCGATGTGGTCACGATCAGCTCCGAGGGCTTCGTGAAGATCACTGATCGCACCAAGGATCTGATCAAATCTGGCGGCGAGTGGATCAGTTCGCTCGATCTGGAGAACCTGTTGATGGGCCACCCCGCCGTGCGCGAGGCCGCCGTGATCGCCGTGACCCACCCGCGCTGGGACGAGCGGCCCCTCGCTGCGATTGTGCTCAAGGAGGGAGCCACCGTCACCACCGAGGAACTGCGCAGCTACCTGGAGCCGAAGGTGGCCAAGTTCTGGATCCCCGACGCCTTTGTTTTTGTGGACGAGATCCCGCGCACCTCGACCGGCAAGTTCCTCAAGATGCAGTTGCGCGATAAGTTCAAGGACTGGCACTGGGAGTAGTACGCTATAGAATAGGGCCGTCAAAGTCGTGTGATCGC
>CAIRFY010000609.1 GCA_903877945.1 uncultured Oscillochloris sp.
AGCGGCCTCAGACAGGCCGCTTCAGCGGCCTTCGTAGAATCTAGCCCGCCCGTTTACGGGCCGGGCGCTTGGGATGACAGCGTGCCTTTTGCGGTAGTGCGCCAGAATACTGATCACACGTAGCGTTACAGATGGGGTGACATGATGGTGCCAATCCTTGCGCGAGTTCGTCAATCCTATGAGCAGGTAACACTCCCGCTCGGGCGTATCTGCGCACGCATTGGTTTGACGGCAGATGTACTCACCTATCTGAGCCTCGCCCTGAGCGTTATGGTTGGCTATCTGATTTCACAGGGTCTGTTCTGGTGGGGCGTGGTGGGCATTTTTCTTGTTGGTTTGGCTGATATGCTCGACGGCGCAACCGCACGAGCAACTGGTACGGCGAGTCCGTACGGGACAGTGCTTGATCACGTTACTGATCGCTACGCCGAGTTTTTTATCCTCGGTGGTGTGATGCTCTCCGGGGCAGTTGCACCCGCCTGGGTGCTATTCGCGCTCTTTGGTATGGTGATGGCGAGCTATGTGCGCGCTAGGGCGGAATCTACCGGTAAGCTCACATCCTGTAATGTCGGGTTTGCTGGCCGTCAGGAGAAACTCGCTCTCCTGATCTGCGGGCTTTTGGCGCAGCCGGTGCTTCCTCATCTACAAGTTTTAGCATGGGCGGTTATTGCGGTTGGCGTTGCCTCACACATCACTGTAGTTCAACGCATGGGCTATACCCGTCGGATGCTCGTGCAGGCGAATCGTTCTCGGGACGCATAGAAAAATCGAACTGGATCTTATGGTACGCCCTGTGGAGGTTTCCTGTGTCACTAACCTATACCGAAGTTGAATACGTCGCCCGCCTTGCCCGCCTGCGTCTTAGCCCAGAGGAGCTTGAGCAAATGCGCGGTCAGCTCTCGCATATCCTCGATTATATCGCTATGCTTCAGGATGTTGACGTAAGCGGAGTCCCCACTACAGCACATGTGACTGGCCTCGTGAGTGTCCTACGCCCCGATGTTGTCACGGGCAAACTTACACCCGGGGAGGCGCTGGCAAATGCACCTGATAGACAGGATGGTATGTTTCGCGTAAAGGCAGTCTTTGAGGAATAGCCCTGATCGGATGCAGTCTGCAACACACTCCCAGATGCCACCGTCATAGTGCTAGATGGGTACCGGTGTTGCCTGTAATGTTTACAGGTCTCCGGTAGGAAAGGAAGAGACGATGTATAACGGCAATGGCAATGGGAGCTATAACGGCAATGCTAACCACACCAACGTCAGTGGTTTTCGTATCAAGCCGATCTACCTCTATGTCGCGGGAATCGTCGCTGTCGTCGTGGCGATCTACTTTGTGATGCGGTTTCTGGATACAAGCCTGGTCATGCACTTTGGTGCCTTTGCTGGCGCGCTCTTGATCGTGGCGAACCTGCGTGAACTGATTGGGATGTCCTCATCCCAGCGTGGCAGCACCGCACTGCTCAACCTGCTCGTTGGCGGTGGATTGATCTGCGCCTGGCTGGCCCAGTTCTTCGGTCTGTTGCTCTGGATCCCTGCCATCCTCATGGTCGGTATTGCCACACCGTTGATTGTGGGGCGGGCGAATGTCTATGGCACCTATGTCAACACGGCTCGTAGCGCGGTCGATGGTATGCGCCGCACGATCATGAAGTAGCTTCAGTCTCGCAGTTGCGCAAAAACGGGCGAGGGCGGCACTGCCGCCCTCGCCCGCTCTATTATGACCTACAGGCCGCGCAGCCTACACCTCCATCACCACTGGTAGTACCATCGGGCGGCGCTTTGTCTCGCGGTAGAGGTATTCACCCACCACGTCTTTGATCTTGCGGCTGACAAACTGGCTGTCGCCCTGGATGGCCCCCCCGCCGTTCTTATTCGTCAGGGCCGCCCGCACCGTATCCTTAGTGGACTCAATCAGATCCTGGCTCTGGCGCATATAGACGAAGCCTCGTGAAACTACGTCCGGCCCGGCCACCAGTTCGCCTGTGGTGCCGTCGATGCTCACCACCACAATCAGCATGCCGTCCTTCGCCAGCATCTGGCGGTCACGCACCACCACATTGCCCACATCCCCCACCGTTGTCCCGTCCACATAGATATAGCCGACCGGAGCCTTGCCAGTGATCTTACCGAAGCCAGGGCCAAACTCCATGATCGTGCCGCCCTCAGCGATCAGGATCTTCTCATCGGTGTACATATCGCCGAGACTGGTGGCCAGTTTGCGGTAGAGCATCACGTGGCGATAGTCGCCGTGGAAGGGCACCACGAAGTCGGGGCGGAGCAGGGCGAGTACCAGCTTCAGCTCTTCCTGAGCGGCGTGTCCCGAGACGTGAACCTGGGCCTGGTTGCCGTAGATCACATCGGCACCGAGGCGAAACAGGTTGTTGATCACCCGGCTTACCGACACTTCGTTGCCGGGGATGGGAGTCGCCGAAACCACCACGGTATCGCCTTGCTTGACCTTAACATTCGGGTAGTCGCGGTTGGCCATACGGTTCAGGGCGGCCATCGGCTCACCCTGGCTGCCGGTGCAGACAATGGCGATCTGGTCATCGGGGTAGGCACTCATCTCGTGGGGACGGATGACCGTACCCTCGGCGGCGTGGAGAAAGCCCATTTCGAGGGCGATGCGCGTGTTATTCTCCATGCTGCGCCCGAGTAGGAGTACCTTGCGACCATATGCTTCCGCCGACTCGATCACCTGCTGGACGCGGCTGATATTCGACGCAAAGGTGGCCACGATCACGCGGCCTGGGGCCACGGCGAAGATGTTATCAAACGCCTCGCCAACGCTCGTCTCGCTGGGGGTGTAGCCCCGGCTCTCCACGCGCACGCAGTCAGTAATCAGCGCCAACGGCTTGCGCTGGCCCAGTTCGGCCAGTTTCACCAAGTCGGTCGGCTTCCCATCCACCGGCGTATGGTCAAGCTTCCAGTCCGTCAGATAGACCACCAAGCCACCGGCGCAGGTGATCGCGAATCCGACCGCGTCGGGGATGGAGTGCGCGATATGGAATGGCTCAATCGTGAACCCGCCAATCTGGAAGGGGGTCTTATCATCGATTGTGATCTGGTTGACCTTATCGAGCAGGCGGTGTTCCTTCAGCTTGTTGCCAAGGATACCGTGGGTGAGCCGCGTGGCGTAGACCGGCGGGAAGCCAAGGTCAGCGGACAGATGCGGCACAGCGCCGATGTGATCCTCATGACCGTGGGTGAGGAGGATTGCCTTGATCTTATCGGTCTTCTCGCGCAGATAGGTGATGTCCGGTAGCACGAGGTCGACGCCGAGCATTTCGGCTTCAGGGAACATTACACCACAGTCGAGGATGAGGATCTCGTCCCCATACTCAAGCACCCACATGTTTCTTCCCACCTCACCGGCACCGCCGAGGGGCAGGAGGCGGATTCGCTGTTTTGCCATAGTCTTCTTTCCGAGATTGAGCACAACGCTCATAATGGCCACGTCGCAGCTCGCACGAGGTGAGCCGACGCAGCCTAGCTGCTTATAGACAGAGCGCCCTTACGACAGGCAGCTCCAAGCTACACCCTTCAGCGGCATCGCCCGCGATGCCGCTCCCTATGGGTTATACGGCAGCGGGTGCCGTTTTTTCACACATCGGCGACGGTCATTGTGTGATGGCGGATCACGCTCAGTAGATCGGCGCGATTCTCAAGACCGGCATAGACGGGCAGACGCCTGCGACCATACGCTTGGCAGTGTAAGAAACGCAGGATCGGGTTTGTAATTTGGGCAGTGGCATCCTGGCTGAACAAAATCTCATCCAAAGGCTCATCGCCATCATCATCAGCGGAGCGGATGTCGGCAACTGTTGACCAGGGACATAGAATCGCGATCCCGAGCGAGTCGAAGCGCAGTCCATCGTCGTCGGGGGTGTAGACAGCAGACCACTCCTCAAGCAGGTTCCAGATCAGCAGTGGTGTGGTGACGATCAGCGCGAGCATAAGCAGGGCCGGTACCACCTGACCGACCCCAAGACCAGCAGCTAGGCTCGCCTGGATAGATGGCCAGAACTGCGCCGGGTTATAGTTAAGCCTCAGCGTGTTCGTGAAACTCCAGAGGGCGAATGCCCAAATCAGCAATGCGCCCACCAGTAGCACGAGCGACGTGCGGCGACCAGTGGGTGAGAGTCTATATGTCTTCATGAGAAATTGCCTAGTAGGGGCGGGCCAGGGCGGGCTTGTCCCGCTGTAAACCTCTCCCTTTCCTGGAAGGAGTAAGGGGCACCATAGTTAGAACATGCTCAACTGCTCAGGGGGGCGGTCATCGGCTGGCTTTGGCGGTTCTGGTTGAGGCTTCGCGGCAGCATGCTCAGCCTCAGCGCGGGCGAGGATCCCGGGCAAGCTGCGGAAGTCGGCCTCGATCAGCGGGCGGTTCTGCGGCTGGTGCAGAGCGGCCGCCGGGTGCATCATCGGCACAATCAAACGGCTGCCCACCTTTCGAGGCTGGCCGTGGATACGCATAATTCGCTCGCCAGGCAGGAACAAGCTCATTGAGAAGCGCCCGAGTGTGACGATCACCGGCGGGTTGATCGCCTCGATCTGGCGGAATAAATATGCCTCGGTGCAGGTCGTGACCTCAGCGGGCTCCGGGTCGCGGTTATTGGGGGGGCGACACTTCACCACATTGCCGATGAAGACATCGGCACGGGCGAGGCCGGCCATACCGAGCAAATCATCGAGGAGTTGGCCCGAGGCTCCAACGAAGGGGCGTCCCTGACGATCCTCGTGGTAGCCTGGTCCCTCGCCGATCAGCATTATCTTCGCATCGGCAGGACCTTCGCCAGGTACCGCGTGCGTTCGCCCGGCGGCAAGACCGCACAGCGTGCAGCCACGCACCTCCTGGGCGATCATCTGGATGATCTCGGCAGACACGTGTCAAACGCTCACTTTCAGCACAAACAATCGTCTCACCTTCTCCCATTATACCCCATTAGCAGACCCACGCACAAGAGAGGAACATGGCAGTACAGGGCATGAGCAAAGTCAGATCCGGCCCCCTCACCCCCTGCCCCTCTCCCTCACGGGGAGAGGGGGCTGGGGGGTGAGGGCTGTCCGGCGACCACACGACTTTGCACATGCCCTGCATGGCAGTACCGCTACCTGCTGCGCCAGGCTGCCGCCGACTTGATGAACCGCCAGATCCGCAGTGGTGCCAGCGCTAAGCAGTTCGCCGATCTCGCCAGGGTCCTGCGCGACGAGAACAAGCTCTGCTTTATCCAGGATAGCGCCGATGATCTGCCCGATGAGCCACAGATCGTCTGCTCATTGGGATTAGTGTGAGGGGATTCGCGCTTGACACCAAGACGTGAAGACGTAAAAATTCTTTGTGATCCTTCGCGCCTTGGACATGGTTCGTAGATACTTTACAGTTTGTCGCCGGGCAGCCCTCACCCCCAGCCCCTCTCCCTCACGATGTAGTCTTCGTTATTGTCTCGCACCGATCCCTGATTGCTGAGGCCGGCCCATTTGATCGTCGGCATAGGAAAACAGCTTGACGCGAGGTGAGCTGTACTCACCTCACGTCAACCCTGCTCATGAGCGACTAGGCACGTGTAGCGGTAGATGTCAGGCGGCGCTTCCGATCCGAGCTGACGACCACATAGATCAGGCTGACGACGCCCCAGGCGACCGCCACGCCCAGCGCGATATAGCCGGTCTGCGCGGTCGTGCCACCAGCGGCGAAGGCCAGATAGAAGATCGTCACGATCATCAGCAGATTGGTGACCAGCCCCACGGCCGGGATGATCATATGCAGGAAGATGTTGCGCTCGGGTCGGCTCCAGAAGGCAATGATCGTCCAAATGCAGATCAGGGCAT
>CAIRFY010000610.1 GCA_903877945.1 uncultured Oscillochloris sp.
CGCGTCCCCACCTCATCGCGTCCCCGCCTCATCGCGTCCCCGCGTCCCCGCCTCATCGCGTCCCCGCGTCCCCGCCTCATCGCGTCCCCGCCTCATCGCGTCCCCGCGTCCCCGCCTCATCGCGTCCCCGCGTCCCCGCGTCCCCGCGTCCCCGCGTCCCCGCGTCCCCGCGTCCCCGCCTCATCGCGTCCCCGCGTCGCACATGGACTGAAAGTGGCCCGACGTGAGCCATGGCTTAGTGGGAACCTTTGCCCTCAAAGACCGCGCCAACTGTCAGGAGGAGAATGATCATGTCGAGCAAAAAGCAGCGGTTCTGAATATAAGCAATATCCAGTCGCAGCCGCTCATTGAACTCGGTCTGGGCACGCCCGTACACTTGCCAAAGGCCAGTGAGTCCAGGGACAACATCCAGGCGCTCAGTTTGCCAGAGTTTGTAGGTGCTTGCCGCGAACGAGGTCGGTCGCGGGCCAACAAAGCTCATCTCTCCCTTGAGGATATTGATAATCTGCGGCAGTTCATCGAGACTCGTCTTGCGCAAAATTCGACCGAAGCGAGTGACACGGGGATCCCTCGTGATCTTAAAATCCGGCCACTTGAGCTCGTTCAGATACAACAGGTGCTGCTTCATCTCTTCGGCATTCGTGACCATCGTGCGAAACTTGTAGATCTTAAAGCGCTTTCCGTGGCGACCGGTGCGATACTGGGTGAATACCGCTGGCCCGTTGGGTGACTCAATCTTGATAATCAGGAAACAGAGGAGCAGCACCGGCAGCAGCACCGGCATCGCCAGCAGGCAGACCGTAATATCGAAGGCCCGCTTGAGTGCCAGATAGCTGGACAGACTCGTCAGTCGCGAACGCGAGCCAATCACATTTACCCACTCGATATCATTGCACACGGTCTGTGTACTCACGTGAAGATCAAGCGTAGATAGTTCCATCGATGTCTCCTGACAGGTAAGTTATGAAAATGTGAGACGCTGTACCGAACCAACAGTGATCGCACATCTGCCGCCGATGGCGTGCGCCTACTCCGAGGTCACCTCAGAGGGCCGCTGCCCGATCACCTCTCTGGCTTGATCCTCTTTCTCATTCATCGACTGGGTCATCTCCAGGGTAAGATCCTGCTCTGCAACATTCAGGAGATCTTCAAAGGTCAGCGCCTGATCCGGGAACGTGGCCACGCTGTAATACCCATCGATACCAAGGCGGTTACGAACAATAGTGGAGATCCTGTGAACCATCCGGTCGGCCTCTTGTTCGTTCGTATCAGGTGCGAGGACAATCAGACGGTTCGGGTGTTCGCCCCCGAAGACCACATCGGTGCGGCGCAGGGTGCGTGACAGCACCTGGGCTATCGTGGCGAGGACATAACGCTGGATCATGGATCGCTGCACTGATTGCACCAGTTTGTGCGTCCGCATATCGATCATCGTCGGGTTGGCCTCAAAGATCATCAGGCTGAGTGGTCGCTCAGTACGGCGGCTCCGAATCATCTCGACATCAATCGTCTCGCGCATTTCGTTGATGTCGTTCATATGGTTGCCCGTGCTGGCGAAGGTGATATCGGACACCGCGTTGTGAAACTCCCAGTAGGCCATACCAACCTGGTAGCTGAGACCCAACGTGATCAGCATCCCGGTATAGCCGAGGATGACCATATAGGTACCCCCTGCGCTTGTGAACACCGATGCGCTGGTCAGGCCAATCAGAAAGACATACAGTATACTGAGCGCGATGGAAAGGGGCAACAACGAGTTCTGGCGCACGAGCGGCGTAATCGGCAGGATGGCCGCGAGCAGCATGCAAATAACGATGAAGAGCGCAACCTCAACATCTGCGCCGACGATATCGACAAACCGTTCAACATTTGAAAGAAACAATACCCACAGCAGTAATGCTATCAGACGCCAGCGCAGATTGGCCATAGCTTACCGTCCCCTCACCCGCCCGTGCCAACTTCGAACATACGCACCTTGTATACCACCCTGAGCGCAACAGCAGAACACCAACCACGCCGCTCGCAGCACACGGCGTGGTTCACGATTCTTCTGAGGGAGTCGCCCCGTGGCGATGCGACGTATGAAACGTACCAGTGGATACAAGAGTTACGTAGTAGTATAGCAAATGTGTCTATCTCACAACCATCAGCGTAAAACTTCTCTCTACGAGTGTAGATCATACACCCCCCCTATTACAAATAACAACTTCTTCACCTTTCTACCAGTACAGCCCGCTGGAGATCCGTACCGGGTTTGTTGACGCGAGGATGCGAGGATGCGATAGCTTCGTGTCCTCACATCCTTGGGTCATAGCTCGGCAGGTTTTTTCAGAAAGACAAGGTTCGCAGGTACTTTACGGTTTGTCGCCGGTCAGCCCTCACCCTCTGCCCCTCTCCCCGTGAGGGAGAGGGGAGATTTCGCACCAGGACGCATCCGACTCCCCCTCTCCCGCTCAGGGAGAGGGGGCTGGGGGGTGAGGGTCGGCGGGCGACTTTGACGTAGCCCTAGGTTTACATAGGCGCTACGCAGATAACCCTCCAAATCGTGGTACAATCCCCGTGGGCGCTGCGAGGGTTGCCCCACCGAAGTGGTACTATCGCCCGCGACCACCCCCTGTGGTAAGCTGCGAACATACTGAGGAGGCCAAGAACGCCCATGACAGCCATGCTCCGCGACTTTCTGGAAATCCCCTACGATCAGCTCGAAGAGTTGAACCTTCAGGTAAAAGAGCAGCGTCGCTCTCGTGTGCCAGCCGAGCAGTTGCGCGAGGAGCGCATGGCGTACCTCGCCAGTGAGAAGCGCATTAAGGCGGTGACGGTCTGCTTCACCGATCTTGAGGGTCGCTTGCACATGCTCGACTATGACAAGAAGTTCTTGCTGAAGTCGGATGATAATCTCACATTCGATGGGTCGTCCATCCGTGGTTTCTCGGCCCAGGTTGAGTCTGATCTGCGCTTGAGCATTGACTGGCCCGCCTTTTACTGGCTGCCCGCCGATGTCTTTGGCCCCGGCAAAGTGCTGGTCTTCGGCGAAGTGCGCCAGCGCGATGGCTCGCCCTACCCCGGCGATATGCGCTCGCAACTGAAGATGTTCCTTGACGAGCTCTACACCAGCCAGGGGCTGGTGGTCAATCTGGCCAACGAGATCGAGGGCTTCCTGTTCCAGGGTCGCAACGCCGAGCAGCGCTACCGCGAACTCGGCGAGTTCACGATGGTCAGCACTTCGGGCTACTACCACTCGTTGCCCGGCGACCCGCTGCGCACCTTTATTGACACGGCGGCTGAGGTGCAGCGTGCCATGGGCTTTTCCAACGAGAAGGATCACCCTGAGGTGGCCCCCGCCCAGTTCGAAATGAACTACGGCTACACCGAGGCGCTGATCGCTGCCGACCAGATCCTGCTCTATAAGCTGATCTGTCGCCAGGTAGCCAGCCGCTTGGATATGACCGCGTGCTTCCTGCCCAAGCCGGTCACGGGTGTGAACGGCAGCGGCATGCACACCAATATCTCGATCTCGCGTGAGGGGAAGAACCTGTTCCACGACGCCGCCGGTGAGGAGGGACTCTCCGACTACGCCTGGGACTTTGTTGATGGGGTACTCCACTACGCCAAGGATCTCTGTCTGCTGCTCAACGCTAGCGTGAATGCCTACCGCCGGCTCGACCCGCACTTCGAGGCGCCCAACCAGATCAAGGCGTCACCGATTGACCGTGGCTCGATGGTGCGTATCCCCATCGGCAACGCCAACACCGCCCGCGTCGAGATCCGCTCGATTGCCCCCGACGCTCCCCCGCATCTGGCAATCTATACCCTGCTGCGCGCCGGGCTCAGCAAGCCCACCACTGCAGCCAATGTTCGCCAGGGCGTCGAGACCCTGCCCGATAATATCTACGACGCTATTCGCGACTTCCGCAATAGCGCCCTGATTACCGAGGTGCTTGGCACCGATGTCCAGACCAAGTACGCCGACCTGAAGGAGGCTGTGGCCGACCGCTGCCCGCGTCGACTCGGCACTCTGATCAAGCGCGCTGAGGTGCAGTTCCACCACGAGGTGACGAACCAGTACCTGTGGAGCCGCTTCTAGGTTTGTCCTGCCCTCACCTCCCCGCCCCCCTCTCCCAGAACGGGAAAGGGGGGCGAGGAGTCTCCTGCTACAGAAATTCTCCCGCTCCCTGCCCGGTTCTGACATTATACGTAACGTAGCTCGCGACCCTGGAGGCAGTTCATGCAACACGCAGATCACGATGCCCTGCGTGCCCTCATTGGCGGCTATCGTCAGGCTGCCCTGGGCACACTCATTGATGGATCACCCTTCCTCTCGATGGTACTCTACGCCGTTGAACAGCGGAGCGAGTCCGCGCCGGCTTTTCTCATCCACATTAGTCGGCTTGCGCCCCACACCCGCCAGATCCTCGCTGACCCGCGAGCCTCGCTGATGGTGATGCAGCCGGATGTCAATGTGGGCGACCCCCAGGCGCTGCCAAGAGTCACGTTCCAGGTGGCCGCCAGGGTGATCCACGTTGATGGCCCCGACTTCGCTGCGGCGCGGGCCTGCTATCTGGCTCGGCTGCCGCAGCAGGAGTATCTCTTTAGCTTCCCCGACTTTCTGCTGGTGCGGCTCATTCCCAGCGAGGCTCGCTTCGTCGGGGGCTTTGCCAGTGCCTTCATCCTCGACACGACGCGGCTGGCCGAGGTTCTGCGCGAGCCGTAGGGGCGGCGAGGTGTTGGGGCGGATCTCAGGAAACATATGCACAAGCCACTCGTGATCAGCCTTGACGATGTGCGTGCGGCGGCAGAGCGCCTGCGCGGCGTCGCCCACCGCACGCCTGTCCACACGAGCCGCACGCTGGACGCTCTGGCTGGGCGTGAGCTGTTCTTAAAATGCGAGAACTTCCAGCGCGGCGGGGCCTTCAAGTTTCGCGGGGCTTACAACGCGATCAGTCGCCTGGGCGCGGACGAGCGGGTGGCGGGGGTGGTGGCCTTCAGTAGCGGGAACCACGCCCAAGGTGTGGCTCTGGCCGCCCGGATCCTCGGCGTTCCGGCGGTGATCTGTATGCCCGACGACGCCCCGCCGGTGAAGCTGATGGCGACTCAGGGCTACGGGGCCGAGGTGGTGATCTATGCGCGGGCCAGCGCCGACCGCGAGGCGTTCGCCCGCGCCATCGCCGTCGAGCGCGGCATGACTCTCATTCCGCCCTACGACCACCCGCAGATTATGGCTGGGCAGGGTACCGCCGCCCTGGAGCTGTTGGAGGACGTGCCCGACCTCGACGCATTGCTCGCACCGGTTGGCGGCGGCGGGCTGATCGGCGGCTGTGCGGTGGCTGCCTGTGGCCTGCGCCCGCAGATCCGCGTCTTTGGTGTGGAAACCGAGGGGGCCGATGACACGCGCCAGTCGCTGGAGCGCGGCGAGCGGGTGAGCATCCCCCCGCCGAACACTATCGCCGACGGCATCCGCACCCTTGCGCCCGGCCACCTGACCTTCCCGATCATCCAGCGCCACGTTGAACACGTACTGGTGGTCAGTGACGACGCGGTGTTGGCGACCATGCGCCTGCTGCTGCTGCGGCTCAAGCTGGTGGTTGAACCCACCGGCGCGGTGGCCCTCGCCGCCGCCTTGGGCGGTCTGCTCCCTGCCGAGTGTGGGCGGGTCGGCGTGATCATTAGCGGCGGGAACCTCGACCCCGCGCTGATGGCGCGGCTCTTCGCTTGACAGCCGTGTTATTATTGATTGACTGGTCAATCAATAATAACACGGAGCAGCTATGCGGCCTCGCTGGCATAAAGTCTTCCGCGACCTACGCTCAAGCCCGACCCGAACGATCATGGTGGTGATCTCGATTGCCATCGGGGTCTTTGCCTTCGGCGCGATCTTGGCCACGCGCACGATCATCATCGAGCAGTTGCACACCAGCTATATGGCGATCAACCCGTTGAGCGCGACGATTACCACCGACGCATTTGACGACGACCTGGTGGATGCGGTGCGGCGCGTGCCGGGGGTGGCCCAGGCCCAGGGCGTGCGGGCGGTGAACGCACGTATCGCCACCGGCCCGCAGCAGTGGCAGGACACCACACTCTTTGTGCTGCCCGATGACGGCGTGCGCGACATCGGCGTGGTGAAGCCCTGGCATGGCGCGTGGCCGCCACCAAAGAACGCCGTGCTGATCGAGCGGGCCTCGCTCAAGAAGATCAAGGCAGCGGTTGGCGACATCGTCCGTATCGAGATCGTCGGCCAGGACGCCCGCGACATCCCGGTTGCCGGGCTAACCTACGACCTGAGCCTGCCCCCGGCGGTGATCTCTGGCCAGGCTGATGGGTACATCACCTTCGATACCCTGGTCTGGCTCGGTGGCCCGCGCAGCTACAACCAGATCCAGTTTGTGGTCAGCGCTGGACGTGCGGATGTGGCCCATATCCAGGCCATCGCCGACGAGGTCGGACGGGTGATCGAGCGCAGCGGGCGCACGGTGATCAACACCGACGTGCCGATCCCGCCGCTCCAGCACCCGGTCGAACTCATCCTGCCTACCATCCTCTTCATCCTCACCACCCTGGGATTCCTGTCCCTGCTGATCAGCGGATTCCTGATCATCAACACGATCAGCGCGATCCTCACCCAGCAGACTCGTCAGATCGGGATTATGAAAGCGATTGGGGCCAGGGCCGACCAGATCACCGGGCTTTACTTCGCTCTCTCGGCAGGATTCGGCGTGCTGGCCCTGTTTGTCGCCGTACCCTTGGGCATCCTCGGAGCCTACGGGATGACCAGATTCATGAGCGACCAGCTCAACGTCGATGTGGTGAACTTCCGCTTCCCGCTCTGGGTGCTGGGCCTCCAGATGCTCGCGGCCCTGATCGTGCCGATGGTTACAGCAGCCGTGCCGATCCGTGCGGTGGTCAACCGGCCCGCCCGCGAGGCGCTGAACGGCGAAACCAGCGCACCGCCCGTCGGTAAAGACGCCCCGGCGGGGCGTCTCTACGAGGCGCTGAATCTATCCCGCCCGACCCGCCTGGCCCTGCGCAACACCTTCCGCCGCCGTGGTCGGCTCGTCCGCACGCTGATTGCCCTGGCACTCGGCGGCGGTGTCTTCATCACCGTCATGACCGTGCGTACCTCGCTGTTCACCACCCTGGACGAGAGCATCGCCTCGCAGCGCTACGACGTGGAGGTGCAGTTCAGCCGCTCCTACCGCGACAGCCTGGCCAACCAGTCGGTACTGCGCGTGCCGGGTGTGACGAGCGTGGAGAGCCTGCTGCGCAACACGGCCTTTCCGGTTTACCCCGACGGCACCAATGGCGAGGGGCTGAACATGCGAGCCATGCCTGCTAACACGAGCATGTTTGCGCCGCGCATGACCAGCGGGCGCTGGCTGCTACCCACCGATGGACAAGCAGTTGTGCTGACCACGAACTATCTGACCAAGGTGCCGAGTGTCCGTGTGGGCGATGAGATTACTCTGCATATCAACGGCAACGACTACACATGGCACGTCGTCGGCTTTATCGAAGAGATGGTTCCGCCGACCAGCCCGGCCTGGGCCTATGTGACTATCGACGCCTACACGCAGGCTCTGGGCGGCGTGGGCCGCACCGACACCCTGCGGGTGGGTTCTGTCGGTCACGACGCGGCCAGCCACACCGCCATTTCTATGGCCCTGGAGCAGCGCCTCACCGCCGACGGGTTTGCGCTGCGGCTCATCCACACCCGTACCGAGGATCGCGACATCCTCACCGAGCGATTTAACATCCTCACGGGAGTGTTGACGATGATGTCCATGATCATCGGCACGGTAGGCGGGCTGGGCCTGGCCGGGACGATGAGCATCAACGTGCTGGAGCGCACCCGCGAAATCGGCGTGATGCGGGCGATTGGAGCTTCGGACGAGGCTGTGCAGCAGATCGTCCTCAGCGAAGGGCTGGTGATCGGGGTCATAGCCTGGCTGATCGGCACGATTATCTCGGTGCCCATGAGCATGGGCATGTGCTACGCCTTCGGCAAGGCTCTGCTGAACACGCCGCTGAGCTGGATCTACTCGGTTTCGGGTGTGGCCCTTTGGCTCGGCATCGTGCTACTGATTGCCAGCGTCGCCAGCATCCTACCGGCCCGCTCGGCCTCGCGGCTCACCGTGCGGGAAGTATTGGCGTACGAGTAAACATTTTTTATGCTTATGGCAGCCTTGGCCCCCTCACCCCCTGCCCCTCTCCCTCACGGGGAGAGGGGGCTGGGGGGTGAGGGCTGAACGGCGATTAAAGGAATCTGCGATGACCGCAACATCGACCGGCGAAGTTCTGATTAGTTTACATAATGTGATAAAGGAGTACGAGACGGCCGCCGGAGCCTATGTGGCTCTGCGTGGGATCAACTTGCGGATCGACCGTGGCGAGTTTGTGGCAATTGTGGGTAAGTCGGGTAGCGGTAAGTCTACGCTGATCAACATGATCACCGGCATCGACCGCTCAACATCGGGCGAGGTGCGGGTGGCCGGGGTGGATCTTGGCGGCCTGAGTGAGGGCAAACTGGCGGTGTGGCGTGGGCGCACCATCGGGATTATCTTCCAGTTCTTCCAACTGCTGCCCACCCTGACGGTGGCTGAGAATGTGATGCTACCGATGGACTTCTGCAATATCGGCACGGCCCGCGATCGGCGCACGCGGGCCGCCGCCCTGCTGGAGCGCATGGATCTGAGCGAACAGGCCGACAAGCTGCCTGCGGCGCTCTCGGGCGGCCAGCAGCAGCGTGTAGCCATCGCCCGTGCGCTGGCCAACGACCCGCCCTTGCTGGTGGCCGATGAACCCACCGGCAACCTGGACTCGCGCACCGCTGACTCGATTTTCCATCTCTTTGAGCAACTGGCCGAACAGGGTAAAACGGTGGTGATGGTCACACACGACAAAGACCTATCCAACCGCGCCGGTCGTGCGGTGGTGGTCGCCGACGGACAGATTGTTGATCCGCCCGTTCATCCGCCCGTCGCGTGATGCGTAGGGGCGAAGCATGTGGATTGACGTTTCGCGCCAATCCACATGCTTCGCCCCTCCTAATGGATATATGTGAGGAACTAACATGCGTAAAATCATCTTTTCGATCATCGTGATCGCCCTGATCGTCGGCGGTGGATTCTTCACATTTAGCGGCAAACTGCCAAGCGCGGGCGCAACCCCGGTGCCCACGGTCGCGGCACAGACGACGGATCAGACGGTGGTGGCGGATGCGAAGGTGCTGCCCGCCGCCGATGTCACCCTGGCGTTTGAGCGGGCTGGCACGGTGGGTGCCATTCTGGTGAAGGAGGGCGATGTGGTGCAGGCCGGGCAGCCCCTGGCCAAGCTCGACACACGCGCCCTGGAACTGCGCGTGAAGCAGGCCCAGGTGAGCCTTGACCAAGCCCAGGCCCACTACGAGCAGGTTGCGGCCGGGGCCTCGCCCGAGATGATCGCCGCCGCCGATGCCGCCGTGGCCCAGGCCCAGGCCAACGCGACCCAGGTTGCCGCCGGGGTGTCGCCCCAGGATCTGGCCGCCGCCCAGTCGCAGCTCGCTCAGGCCAACGCAGCCTTGGCCCAGTTGCTCGACGGCCCGAAGAACACGGAGGTGACTCAGGCCCAGGCCGCCCTCGACCAGGCGAGGACGAGTCTGGCGAGCCAGCGTGATGCGCTCTCGGCGGCGAAGACCAACGCCCAGCTTCAGCTTGACCAGGCAGCCAACGCCCTGCGCAACGCTCAGGACAGCTACTCGCGGATCTACTGGGACAACCGCGAGTGGGAGAAGCGGCCCGGTAACCTGCCGCAGACGATGATCGACGCCGAGTCCGCTGCCCAGCGCGCCGTCGATAGCGCCGAGGCGGCTATGGGCCAGGCCAAGGTAGCCATGACGACCGCGAGTCAGGCGGAGGCTGACGGCATCGCCACCGGCGAGTCGCGCATCCGTGACGCCCAGGCCCGCCTTGACCAACTCGTCGCCCCGGCTGATGCCGACAAGGTGGCCGCCGCCCGCGCCAGTGTGGCCGCCGCGCAGGCGAACATCTCCCGCCTACGCGGCCCCGCCCGTAGCACCCAGCTTGATGTCGCCGCCGCCGGGATCTCCCAGGCCCAGGCGTCCCGCGCCCAGGTGGCTGCCCCGGCCCGCGAGGTTGATCTGACCGTGGCCCGTGTGTCCATCGATGCGGCCAAGGTCGCGCTTGACCAGGCCACGCTTGATCGGGATCAGGCCACGCTCGCCGCGCCGATCACCGGCACGGTGGCCCGCATCGACCTTGATGTGGGTGCCCTCACCGGCCCCACCAGCACCGCCGTGGTGCTGGCCGATCTTTCTAGCTGGCGGATCGAGACGGAGAATCTGACTGAACTGGAGGTGGTGAAGCTGCGCGAGGGCCAGGTCGTCGATGTCACCTTTGACGCCTTGCCCGACGTAAGCATGCCGGGCACGGTCACGCAGATCAAGCCGATTGGCACCAACCGCCAGGGCGACATCGTCTACACCGTGGTGGTCGCCCTCCAGAAAGAAGATGCCCGTTTGCGCTGGAATATGACCGCCGTGGTGACGGCGACACAGTAGGTGGCCCCCCGGCGGGCGACTGAAGTCGCGTCGGGGTAGGGCCAATACTTTTCGAATAAGGAATCTGCCGCCGGACGGCCCTCACCCCCCAGCCCCCTCTCCCTGAGCGGGAGAGGGGGAGTCGGATGCGCGTCCTGTTGCGGAATCTCCCCTCTCCCCGTGAGGGAGAGGGGCAGGGGGTGAGGGCTGAGCGGCGGCAGATTCCTTATGTGAAAGGTATTGGCTTCAGCCCCCCGGCGGCCCCCGCGACGCGACGTCAGTCGCCCGCGAACAGACGAGACCACATCAGGATGGAGACGGCTCAGCGGAACAGGCCAGGGCCACCACCGTCAGGTCATCGATCACCGAGCCTACGAGCGCAGGCAGGGCCAGGATGCGCTCAACCATCGCCGGAGCCTGGACATCATCACTGAGCAACTCGGCCAAGATCAGGTGGTTATCGGCCAGGGCCGGCCATGTATCAAGCAGACCATCGCTAAAGAGGATCAGCGCGTCGCCGGGGTACAGTTGCACCTCACCCTGCGCATACGGCTCGCGAGAGGGGACGCCGAGGGGCACCCCGCGTGGGCCGAGCGTCTCAACCTCGCCACCTGCCCGGCGCACAAAGACCAGGCCGTGGCCCGCGTCGATGAATGTGAGCCGTCGCGAGACCAGATCAAGCTGGGCGTGAAACATCGTCACGAAAGCCCGTGCGTGGTTCAGATCCGAGTCGAGGGCGGTGAGGGCGTAGCGCAGGTTCACCAGGGGCGGCGTCTGTCGGCCAACCGAGCGCATCACCGCCCGCACCGTCGTCATCAGCAGAGCGGCGGGCATCCCCTTGCCCATCACATCGCCGAAAGTCAGGTTCAGCAGGCCCGGGCCGGGGCTGTGCCAGTCGTAGAAGTCACCGCCCACTTGGCGGGCAGGAATACAGCGGGCGGCCAGGGTAAATCCGGGCAGGCGCGGCATCTGGCGCGGCAGCAGGTCGCTCTGAACCCGAGCGGCGCGGGCGAGCTCAACCTCAAGCTGCTGGCGCTGCTCCTCAAGCTCGCGCTGAAGGGCGCTGTTCTGGCGACGCAGGCGCAGGCGCTCCAAATTGCGCTCAAGCACCGTCTGAAGCTCCTCGGCGAGGATCGGCTTGCGCAGATAATCATCGGCACCCCGGCGCATGGCGTTCACCGCGATCCGCTCAGAGCCGTAGGCGGTCGTCAGCACCACCGCCGCATCGCAGCCGCTGGCGCGCAGACTATCAAGTACTTCCATGCCGTCCATATCCGGCATCAGCACATCTAGCAGAATGATGTCGGGGTTCACCCGCGCCGCCATCTCGATTGCCTCGCGGCCAAGGGAGGCCAGATGCACATCATAGTTGACTGCACGTAACCAGTGATCGAGCAACTCGCGCTCATAGGGGTCGTCATCAACCACCAGCACCTGCGCCCGCACCCCGAGGATCATCGACGAGTCGGACTCCCGCAGCGGCGTGCCCTGGGACGGCACATCCTCGCGGAAGAGCGCACGTGTGGAGAGTACAAGTTGGTTACGCCCGTGGTGCTTGGCCTGGTAGAGGGCGATGTCAGCGCTCTCGATCAGAGTGGTAGCGGTGCCAAGGGGCTGGAGTACCGCCACACCCCCAGAGAAGGTAACGTGAAATTCCTCTGAGCCGGCTTGGTGGTCTACCTGGGTGAATCGCTTCCGTAACGTGTCAATCACACCCAGCGCCGACTGCCCATCAGTATCGGGCATCAGCACCAGAAACTCCTCGCCTCCATAGCGACCAACCAAGTCGGACGTGCGTAGGCGTTGCTGGAGCATGCGCGCCAGACTCTTCAGCACACGGTCGCCAGCAGCATGACCGTAGCGACTATTCACCTGATTGAAGTGGTCAAGGTCGATCAACACCATGGTCAGCATGCTCTTATTTCGGCGAGCGCGCGAAACCTCACGGGCCAGTAGTTCTTCCGTGACGTTATGATTATAGAGGCCGGTCAGACTATCGCGAACCATCTGACTACGCATACGCCGTGCGCGGCGAATACGGCTTGTTACCGCTGCCACGAGATGATCCGAGTCGATTGGCTTAGTCAGAAAATCGTCGCCGCCCTGGTTCAGCGCAGCAATCTGCGCCATTCGGTCAGTCTCCGCCGAAAGGAAGACAATCGGGATGTTCTGGAGTTCAGGTTGCTGGCGCAGCACCGCAGCCAGCTCACGGCCCTCACACCCCGGCATATACATATCCATCAAAATCAGGTCGGGCTGAACATCCTGAAGCACTCCGCTCACGGTGGTAGGGTCGCTGATCGTGCTGACCCGCATCCCGGCGGCATTCAGAATGGTGGCGTAGGTTTCGGCAAGTATCTGTGAGTCGTCCACAATCAGGACGCGGTACGGCTCAGAGTGCTGATGATCGGAGAGCTGGTCGAGCATGCCGAGCAGCAGGACAATGTCGATTGGCTGAGTGAGGTAGGCGCTTCCCCCGGCGCGCACCGCCTGTAGGCGTGACTCAAAATCGCCTCGGGGCGAGATCACGATTAACGGTATCGTCACACTGCCCATGTGGCGTAGCCGTTCCAGCTTTAACCGCGTCTCAGGAAGTTCAAGGAAGTGCATGTCCAGCACAAGGGCATTGGGCAGAGTCGTATAGGCAAGTTGCAGCAGATCATCGACTCTCGTACACAGGTGCGTCTCATAGCCGGAGCTTGCCACCTGCGAGATGAGTGCCTCGCCCGCCTCTTGATCACGACAGAGGAAATAGACACGAACAATCGTGGCAACATGATGCGTAGGGGTATCCATACGCACCGAATCGGTTTCGCCAGACGCAATCCGTTGGAGCCCACGCACGAGAAAGCCCATTTCGGCAATGATCTCGGGGTCGCCGCCATCGGACTGGACATAGTTGCGCAGAACCGCCTCAAGAGCTTGCGCGGTTCTGCTCACCTCGGGGAATCCGAAGGTACTGCCGGTGCCAGCGAGGTTATGGACAATCCGCCGAATATCCTCAATGACTGCCGGGGTCGCGGTTCCGGCCTCGATCATCTGCCAGATCACAACCATCTGAGCAGCCTTCTCGACAAGCTGGACGGCGTAACTCTGACGCAACTCTTCAAGTCGTGCGCTGAAGCTCTGCATAGTCTTATTGATGATCAGTCGCTCCTCTTCCCATCTCTACAGTGTATCTCATGTGAGCAAGTAATCGAGTGCTAATCCCGGATGACTTTGTAACAGAATCATCACCGTCACCCCTATTTTTGGGCCACTGCGTTAGCCGTAAGCGTCGCCGTGATGGGTGGCCTGGCCCAGCGTTCGGCAAGGGTGGCGACGACGATCCCAGTTAGTAGGATTGCGCCGCCGAGCAACTGGAATGGCTGGAGCGTCTGGTGGAAGATCACCAGGGCCATCCCCGCCGAGCCGAGTGGTTCGCCGAGGATGGCGACCGTGACGAGAGTCGGTGACAGATATTTGATCGCCCAGTTAAACGCCGTGTGGCCCAGGAGCTGTGGCCCGACGGCCAGCCCCAGGATGAGCAGGTAGCCCAGGGGCGGTAGCCCAAGCAGCGACTGACCGGCCAGGGCCATAGCGCCGAGGAGTCCCACCGCTGCCGCCGTGTAGACCAGCCAGATGTAGGGCAGGAGCGCCACTCGTGCCCGCAGCCGTCGGCCAAGCAGAAAGTAGCCGGAGACGGTCATTGCGCCCAACAGGGCCAGCCCATCGCCGAGCAGCGGGGCCGCGCCGCTGCTGCCGCCGCCGCTATCGCTCAGGCCGATCATCAGCGAGCCACCGACCGTCAGGAGTAGGCCGGCCCACGTGCCGGGAGACGGTCGTTCACGGAAGATCAGCCAGGTAGCCAGGGCGACAAACACCGGGTTGGTGGTGACGAGGGCGGTGGACGAGGCGACCGAGGTGTAGGCCAGCGAACTGATCCACGTCGCGAAGTGCGCCGCCAAGCACGCCCCGGTCGCCAGGGCCAGCCACAGGTCACGCCGGGAGACGTGACGGATCGCAGGTCCGGATCGCGCCCAGGCTATGGGCGTCAGGATCAGCGCCGCCAGGGCGATCCGACCGGCGGCGATGGTCAGGGGGGGAACCCCCAGGTTCAGCGCTACGGTGATCATAATCGACGCTGTGGACGCAATCATGACGCCAGCGATGAGGATGAGGTAGGGGACGGTGGGACGGTTCAAGGGAGGATCTCCTGAAAGACTGGTTGACATAGTTCATCGGTACTTTACAGTTTACCGCCGCGCCGCCCTCACCCCTAAACCTAATACTTTTCGAATAAGGGGTCTGCCGCCGCGCCGCCCTCACCCCCCAGCCCCCTCTCCCTCACG
>CAIRFY010000611.1 GCA_903877945.1 uncultured Oscillochloris sp.
CACCCCATCGACCCCTGGGTCGTAGCCGAGCTCGCCCAGCAGCCGCGTAGCAGTGGTCGGGTCGGTGCTATACCAGTGCGCCTCGGGGCTGGCCGCCCACGAGCCGGAGAGGATTGGTGTATCAAGCGGCATGGCCAGGCCGCCGAGGGCGCGCTCGATCAGGGCGTCCTTACTCAGGCCATAGGCGAGAGCCTGCCGCAATGGCTGGTTATCGAGGGGGGCACGGCGCAAGTTAAAGCTGAGTACCGCATACTCATCAAGCGGCACCTGGCTGCGGCGCAGGCCGTTGGGCAGCGTGACCGTCGCCAGATTCGAGGCTGCGGCCTGGTCGCCCTCACCCGCACGTTCACCATAGGCCGTCACATCACCACGGGTGAGGGCGGCCAGAACCGCCTCGCGTGTGGCCATAAAGCGCAGGTTCACGGTGTCGAGGTAGGGCCGACCGCCGAAGTAGTGCGGGTTGGCCGCGAGCGTGGCCCCGTCCTCGCGCAGTTCTGTCAGGGAGAAGGGGCCGGTGCCCACCAGTTTGCTGCCGTAGCCGGTCTCGGCCCAACGCTCGGGCGGCACGCCCGTCAGCAGGTGGGAGGGCAGGATCGGCACACGGGCGGCGCTGAGAAAGGATGCCAGGGGCGTGGAGAGGGTGCAGCGCACGGTGTCATCATCGACGCGATCAACCAGCACGCCCTGCCAGATCTGCGCCAGGGCCGGGTCGCCCGGCTGCGCGACGATCTGGAGCGCACGCAGAGTGAAGACCACATCCTCGGCAGTGAAGGGGGTGCCATCGTGCCAGGTAACACCGTGGCGTAGCTGGAAGGTGTACACCAGACCCTTGGGATCAACCTGATACGAGTCGGCCAGCCCCGGCTCGGGCAGGCCGTCGGCACCGATCCGCATCAGGCCATCGAAGAGCAGCGCGTCAAGGTCGCGTCCGACCGGGTCAGTGAGGGGTGCGTTCAGCAGGGGGATGGGCTGGGCTGGAGTACCAAGCACCGCCTCGTGGTAACTGCCACCAGTCAGAGGGTTTGCCACTGAGGCGTTACGTAAGGCCAGACGGCCAAGCAACCCCGAGGTAAGCAGGATGCTTAGGGCAGCGATAACGATCTGCCAGCGGATTCGTCGAGCCATGGGGATTTTGGATTTTAGATTTTGGATTTTGGATTGCACGCAATCCAAAATCTAAAATCCAAAATCTAGAAATTATCCGGCCGAGCCGAAGATCGGCAGGCTCGTGATCAGCGACAGCAGGAGGAAGGCCACCGTCAGGACGATTGTCGCCTGGTGTAGAGTCTTCTCCAGGCCACGGCGCGTGCGGTAGATCGAGCTTGAATCGTTATTCGTCATGCCCGCCGTGCGTGCCTGGATCACCACGAGGGTGATCAGCACTGCACAAATAATCAGCATCGCAATATAGAGGGCTAGCTCCACAGAAGTCTCTCCTTCAACGCTTGTGCCGGTAGGCAGCAGTATACCATAACCTCGCTAGGTGATCTGTGGTTGCGAAATCTTTCACAAGTGTTACACTCCTATACCCATTCAGGCAGCGGAGTAACAAGCCGGTTTATGGTATGATTGCCTCTATACAAGGCACAAGAGCATCGTATAGAATCCGCTTTTACGCACAGTAATGGGAGGAGCGCACATGGAGTTCGAGTTCCCAACCTACCTGAAACACCCTCGTCTTGAGGAGTGGATCAAGGAGATGGTAGCCCTCTGCGAGCCCAGTTCAGTCCACTTTTGTGACGGGTCGGAGGAGGAGTACAACACCCTCTGTAATCAGATGGTTGAGAGCGGCACCTTTATCCGCCTGAACCCTGAGAAGCGCCCTAACAGCTTTCTGACCCGCTCCGATCCAAGTGATGTCGCACGCGTTGAGGATCGTACCTACATCTGTAGTGTTGCCAAGAGTGACGCCGGCCCGACCAACAACTGGATGGCCCCCAAGGAGATGAAGGAGATCCTGACTCCGCTCTTCACTGGCTGTATGCGCGGCCGCACGCTATACGTCATCCCCTTCAGCATGGGGCCGCTCGGCTCGCCTATCGCCCATATCGGCGTGCAGTTGACAGACTCGCCCTACGTCGTCGTCAACATGAAGCTGATGACCCGCATGGGCAGCGCAGTCTATGACGTTCTCGGCACGGACGGCGAGTTCATCCCCTGTATGCACACGGTCGGCGCGCCCCTGGAGCCAGGCCAGCAGGATGTGTCCTGGCCCTGCAACCCGACCACCAAGTACATCGTTCACTTCCCTGAGGAGCGCGCGATCTGGTCGTATGGCTCGGGTTACGGCGGCAACGCTCTGCTGGGCAAGAAGTGCTTCGCTCTGCGCATCGCCTCGGTGATGGCCCGCCAGGAGGGTTGGCTGGCTGAGCATATGCTCATCCTGGGTGTGAAGGAGCCGAGCGGGCGTAAAACCTACGTAGCCGCCGCCTTCCCTTCGGCCTGTGGCAAGACCAACTTCGCCATGCTTGTCCCGCCCAAGAGTTTCCAGGAAGAGGGCTGGGAAGTCACCACGATTGGTGACGACATTGCATGGATTAAGCCCGGCCCCGACGGCAAGATCTACGCGATCAACCCCGAGGCCGGCTACTTCGGCGTCGCTCCTGGTACGTCGTATGAGACAAACGCGAGCGCGATGGAGAGCTGCGCCAAGGATACGATCTTCACGAACGTCGCTCTGACGGACGACGGCGACGTCTGGTGGGAGGGCATGACCAAGGAGAAGCCCGCGCACCTGATCGACTGGAAGGGCCAGGACTGGACGCCCGAGAGCCCCAACCCTTCTGCCCACGCCAACTCCCGCTTCACCGCTCCGTCGCGCAACAACCCGGTGCTTGACCCGGCCTGGGACGACGCACGTGGAGTGCCGATCAACGCCTTCATCTTCGGTGGGCGCCGCAGTGGCACGGTGCCGCTGGTCTACCAGGCATTTAACTGGACCTACGGCGTCTACCTTGCCGCCACCATGGGTTCTGAGACGACTGCTGCCGCCTTTGGTCAGCAGGGCGTGGTGCGCCGCGACCCCTTCGCCATGCTGCCCTTCGCTGGCTACCACATGGCCGACTACTTCAACCACTGGCTGCAGTTCGGTCGTTCGATCTACAACCCGCCGCGTATCTTCGGCGTGAACTGGTTCCGCAAGGATGAGAACGGCAAGTTCGCCTGGCCCGGCTTCGGTGAGAACATGCGTGTACTCAAGTGGATCGTGCAGCGCTCGCACGGTGAGGCATTCAGCGTCGAGAGCCCGATTGGTTGGATCCCCAACTACGAACACCTTGACTGGAGCGGGATGAACTTCTCGAAGGAGCAGTTCACCAAGATCATGAGCATCGACGTGAAGGCGTGGCAGCAGGAGATTCTGCTCCACGAGGAGTTGTTCATTAAGCTCTACGACCGGCTCCCCAAGGAGTTGATCAATGTCCGCGACCTGATCCTTTCTAGCCTCTGGCGCACCCCTGAGAATTGGGGCAACACCGAGTCGTAGGACAGGGCTACCGCTCTGTGATCAGTACGAATGGGGTTTGCCAGTTTCACTGGCAAGCCCCATCACCATACTCTGCCAATTCTTATGGATGATGATCTGACCCAACTTCTCGCCAACAATCGCGCATGGGCCGCCGCGATGACCGCCAACGACCCCGAGTTTTTCCAGCGGCTCGTCAACCGCCAGCGCCCCGCCTATCTCTGGATTGGCTGCTCCGACAGCCGCGTACCCTCCTCCCAGCTCGTCGGCCTATTGCCGGGAGACATGTTCGTCCACCGGAATGTGGCCAACGTCGTGGTTCACTCCGACCTGAACTGCCTGTCGGTGCTGCACTACGCGGTGGTCGTCCTCAAGGTGCGGCACATCATCGTCTGCGGCCACTACGGCTGTAGTGGCGTCCATGCGGCCCTGAGTAATACCAGCATCGGCCTGGTTGATAACTGGCTACGCCACGTACAGGACGTGCGCAACAAGCACGCGGCGATCATCGACGCCTGCCCGAGCGAGGCCGCCCAACTCCACGCCCTCTGCGCGCTCAACGTGATCGAGCAAGTCGTCAACGTCTGTCAGACCACGATGGTGCAGCGCGCCTGGACACAGGGCCAGATGGTCGCCATCCACGGCCTGATCTACGATATTGCCGATGGGCTGCTCGAAGATCTCTCGCTCCAGGTCAATAGCGCCCAGGCGCTCGCTGGCCAGTATGACCGCGCCGTGGCGCAGGTTGCCACCGCTGTACCCTCGGCGGGCGACTGACCTCGCGCCGCAGGGGCGTGGCGCACCGTAGGGCTACGTCAAAGTCGTGTGATCGCCGCTCAGCCCTCACCCCCCAGCCCCCTCCCTGAACGGGAGAGGGGGAGTCGGATGCGTCCTGCTGCGGAATCCCCCCTCTCCCCGTGAGGGAGAGGGGCAGGGGGTGAGGGTCGTCGGGTGACTTTGACGTAGCCCTAGGCACACCGGGCGTCTGCTGTTTGCCCGTCACTACCATCGTCAAAGCCCGCTGACGCGGGCTTTGGCGTGGCTACCAGGGCTTCAGTTCGCGGGTGAGCGAGTCCTTATTGGTTGGGGTCGCGCTCCCCCAGGGTCACCTGCACACTGCTTGTCTTGCCGTCGCGCAGAACGCTGAGGGTGATGGTGTCGCCCGGCTTGTGCAAAAGCAGCAGTTGGCGCAGCGATGTGCTGCCATCAAGCTGTTTATCGTCGATGGCGGTGATAATATCGCCCTCGCGTAGACCAGCCTTCGCGGCGGCGGTGCCGGGCTGGACAGCCGCCATGCCGTGGCGGCTGCTCTGGATGAGGGCACCGCTCTGCACTGGCAGGCTTAATTCAGTGGCGAGGTTGCCGTCGATTGGTAGGTAGCTGACACCCAGGAAGGGATAGGCGACCTTGCCGCTCGCGATCAACTGCTCGGCCACGCCACGGAAGATCGTACTCGGTACCGAAAAGCCCAGACCCTCAACGGGAGCGGCGCTGGCCGAGAGTTGGTCATTGCGCACCACCAGGGTGTTCAGGCCAACGACTTCGCCGCTCAGATTGATCAGCGGGCCGCCGCTGTTGCCGCTATTAATCGCGGCATCGGTCTGGATCAGACCTTCCATCGGGCCGACCGAGCGGTTCAGGGCGCTGATCACACCGGCGGTAACGGTGTTGCGGAAGTTACCCAGCGGGCTGCCAATGGCGAGAACCTGCTCACCCGGCTGTAGGGCTGCGGCATCGCCCACCGCAGCCACGGCCGGCAGCTTGCCGCTGACCTGGATCACCGCCACGTCGTTCAGCGGGTCGGTGCCAACCAGCGTCGCATCACGCCGTCCGCCATCATTGAAGACCACGGCGAGCTGACTAGCCCCTTCGACCACGTGGTTATTGGTCAGGATGTAGCCCTTGTCGCTGATGATCACGCCACTACCGCTGCCGCTACCCTGGGAGCCAGTATTTAGCACCGTAACGACGGCGGGGGCCACCTTCTGCACGGCAGCAACCATCATGTCAGATTGGGAGGCGGCAGCGCCCACGGGCGCCGTCTGGCCAGGCTGCGTAGTCGCACTCAGGGCGTTCGCCGGGGCGATCACCGGCTGGGCCACCACCGCCGAGCGTGCCGTCAGGTTGCGCTGAACCATAAAGTAGGCAGCCGTACCTCCGGCCACTGCACCCCCGGCAATACCGATGAAGACGATCATAAAGACCGCAAGGATAAGCAGGATTCGACCAAGGCGATGTGATCTGTCCATAGATGTTTCCTTACGCAAGACACTTCCTCGCCCCAGTATGGCTCAATTAGCTAAAGGTGGCTTTAAGTTGGTGTGAGAGACTGATGAGAAAGCAACCGCAGTTCGACATGGTTTCAGGATTGGCAATCTTACTTTACCGTTCTGTGCGGCCCTCACCCCCTGCCCCTCTCCCTCACGGTGAGAGGGGCGATTCCGCAGCAGCCCTCACCC